>NZ_JADYWS010000060.1:0-3703 GCF_015864715.1 Pseudoalteromonas sp. NZS71
TGAAAGTGTTATGGCAAGGATGGCTTAAGTTACAAGCCATCCTGGAAGGCTACGATTTAGCAAAATCTCTTGAGTCAAACTTGTGATCAAGAGACAGCATTGAGCGCCTTTTTATCTTTAACAGGTAATTACCAACCTATTGATTTTACTCAACCGTAACCGATTTAGCTAAGTTACGTGGTTGGTCAACGTCAGTGCCTTTAATTACCGCTACGTAGTACGACAGTAGCTGCAATGGCAAGGTGTAAACAATTGGCGCAATAATATCGTCAGTGTGGTTTACGTTGATTACACGCATTGTGTCGTCTGACTCAAAGTGTGAATCTTTATCTGCGAATACGTAAATAATGCCGCCACGTGCGCGTACTTCTTCTACGTTTGATTTAAGTTTTTCTAGCAATTCGTTATTTGGTGCTACAACAATAATTGGCATGTCGGCATCAATAAGTGCTAATGGGCCGTGTTTTAGCTCGCCCGCTGCGTAAGCTTCTGCGTGAATGTACGAAATCTCTTTAAGTTTAAGCGCACCTTCCATTGCAATTGGGTATTGCGAGCCACGACCTAAAAACAATGAGTGGTGCTTATCAGCAAACTCTTCTGCAAGATCTGCAATACCATCAGCGAGTAATAATGTTTCTTCTAACTTAGCTGGAAGTACTTTAATTGCATTTACAATTGCGCTTTGATCAAGGCCTTTTTCCTGCGCTATAGACGCAGTAAGCATTAACAAACCAACTAACTGCGTAGTAAATGCTTTAGTAGATGCCACGCCTATTTCAGCGCCTGCTTTAGTCATAAAGGCAAGGTCTGATTCGCGTACAAGCGATGAACCAGGTACGTTACAAATAGTCATTGAGGCCATGTAACCTTGCTCTTTAGCTAGGCGTAATGCAGCTAGCGTATCGGCAGTTTCACCCGATTGAGAAATAGTAACAAGTAAGCTATTTTCATGAACAAACGACTGACGGTATCTAAATTCAGAAGCTATTTCTACATTACAGCTAACACCCGCAAACTGCTCAAGCCAGTAACGTGCAACCATACCTGAATGGTAAGACGTACCACAGGCAATAATTTGCACATGTTTTACATCTTTAAATATTTGCTGAGCGCTTTCGCCAAAGGCATCAATTGCTACACGGTCGTCGTTTAAACGCCCTTCAAGCGTATTACGTACAGCAAGTGGCTGCTCGTAAATTTCTTTTAGCATGTAGTGACGGTAATCGCCTTTGCCTGATGCATCTTGCGTAATGTTTGATTCAATCACTTCACGCTCAACTGCGTTACCGTCTGCATCAAAAATTTCTACTGTGTCACGTGTAATACGTGCTACGTCGCCTTCTTCTAAGAAGATGAAGCTACGAGTAACAGGTAGTAATGCTAACTGATCAGACGCAATAAAGTTTTCGCCAAGGCCTAAACCAATAACAAGAGGACTACCTGAGCGTGCTACAATGATTTCGTTGTCGTTGTCTTTATCAAATACAACAGTACCAAAAGCGCCTTCAAACTGTTTAACAGCTGCTTGTACTGATGCAAGTAACGTTGTGTGTTGTTTACGAAGTTGGTGAATTAAATGCACCATTACTTCTGTATCAGTGTCTGATAAGAATTCGTACCCATCTGCTTTAAGTGCTGTACGTAGGCTAGCGTGGTTTTCAATAATACCGTTGTGCACAAGTGCTAACTGGTTGTTTGATACATGTGGGTGTGCATTTGCTTCTGTAACGCTACCATGTGTTGCCCAGCGCGTATGTGCAATACCTGTATGACCGCTAACGCCTGCTTTTTCTAGAGCTGCTTCTACGTTAACTACTTTACCTACTGCTTTAACAGTATTAAGTGTGTTGCCATCAAGCAATGCTACGCCTGCTGAGTCATAACCACGGTATTCAAGACGTTTAAGGCCTTCAACTAAAATTTTGTTTACTGGACGTTCTGCAACTGCCCCAACTATTCCACACATAGTGTCTCCATTAATTTTTTAATTCTAGTAACTCACTTTGTAGTTACTATTCAATAATCTCTGCGCAAATTAGTTTTACACCACACGCCTCAATTGCTTTGCGTTTTTCGTCTGCTAAGCCATTGTCGGTTATTAATGTGGTTACTATTTTCCACGGTAATTCTAAATTTGGTATTTTTCGGCCAATCTTATCTGATTCAACCATTACAATTACTTCACGAGCGGCTTTTGCCATTACTTGGCTCAAACCAACTAACTCATTAAAAGTCGTTGTGCCGCGCTTTACGTCTATACCATCCGCACCAATAAATAGCTGATCAAAATCGTAAGAGCATAATACGTTTTCGGCAACTTGCCCCTGAAACGACTCAGAATGCGGATCCCATGTTCCACCGGTCATCAAAAGTGTTGGCTCATTCTCGAGCGCTAATAAACGACTCGCTACTTTAATTGCGTTGGTCATAACAACTAACCCACGCTTATCAGCAAGCTCAGGGATCATAGCTGCCGTAGTGCGTCCGCTATCAATAATAATGCGGTTATGATCTTTTATAAGTTTTGCTGCTGCTTTTGCTATCGCTACTTTGCGCTTTGAATCTACTTCATCGCTAACAATTTCTTTAGGTAGTGCAATAGCACCACCGTAGCGGCGAAGTAATAAGCCACTTTTTTCAAGCGAGGTTAAATCTTTTCGAATGGTTACTTCAGATGTTTGAAACTGCTGTGCTAACTTTTCAACGGCTACTTCACCTAATTCATTAACTTGAACCAGTATATTGTGACGACGCTGCTGTGTGTTTCGTTTAGTCATAAAGCTCGTGAATTAAGTTTCATTTCGAAAGTTATGCGATTTTAAACGAAACAACCTAAATGGCAAGTGAACGAGCAAAAAAAACACAGTTTTATTCTAATAATAATAATAAAACTAAAAGTGCGGTAAGCTATAACTAATTAAGTTATAAAGATAAGTACAATGCAGTCATTTAACAGTATCAGTAAAGAATACTTAGCACAGCGAAAGCAAGCAGGTGAAACCTGCCGTTTATTTAATAAGAGCCCAAGTAAAGGCAACTTAAAACGTATCAAAGAGTTATTTTTAAAGTCGGGTGATGGTGTAATTATAGAATCAGGTTTTCATTGCGATTACGGCAATCAAATAGTTATTGGTGATCGTACTTTTATGAATATTAATTGCACACTTCTCGACTCGCCATTAGCCAATCATTCAATCACCATTGGTGATGACTGCTTAATAGGCCCGAACGTTCAGCTTTTAGCTGTGTCACATGCTACTAATCCCGCAAAAAGGCTTAATAAGGAAAACTTTGCAGCACCTATCGCGTTAGGCAATAACGTATGGGTTGGCGCAGGTGCAATTATTTTAGCGGGTGTGAGTATTGGTGAAAATAGTATTGTGGGTGCGGGTGCTGTGGTTACTAAAAATGTAATGCCTAATACTTTAGTAGCGGGTAACCCAGCTCGTGAAATAAGAAAACTGTAGCTATTCTCGATGTGATTTTAACGTTGGGAGTCGCTGCGCTCGCCCGCCCTACGTGCTAGGTGTTGATGTGGGTGTGTATTAATTACGCACATTTCACTTTTCTGCAGACGTAAAAAAGCCCGAATTGTTAAATTCGGGCTTTCTACAATTTGAAGCCTGGTAATGTCCTACTTTCACATAGCAAATGCTACACTATCATCGGCGCTGTTTCGTTTCACTACTGAGTTCGGCATGGA
>NZ_JADYWS010000061.1:0-3484 GCF_015864715.1 Pseudoalteromonas sp. NZS71
TGAAGGTCTTCGTTTTGCTATCCGTGAAGGTGGTCGTACTGTAGGTGCTGGTGTTGTAGCAACTATCGTAGCGTAATTATTAGCCTAGCTAATTGTTACCAAAAAGCCCGAGCTTAGTCTCGGGCTTTTTAATGTCTATAATAAAGTGTCATATGAAGGTGGCGCTCTTACTTTAGGCGTAGGTGCGTTGTAGTAACGTTCAAAGCGTAATTTTTAGCCTAGCTAATTGTTACCAAAAAGCCCGAGCTTAGTCTCGGGCTTTTTAATGACTAAAATAAAGAGTGATTTGAAGGTGAGAATCTCACATTAGACGAAGATGCTTGGTAACAACATTCAAAATATTATTGGTATTAATAAAAAACCCGAGCCTAGCCCGGGTTTCGATAAGTTATGAATATGCCATAATTGGCTGAAAACTATTCAATATTTTGGATCTGTTCTCTCATTTGTTCAATCAACACTTTTAACTCTACAGCGGCAGTAGTGATGTCACTATTGATAGACTTAGATGCTAGCGTGTTAGCTTCACGATTAAATTCTTGCATCATAAAATCTAGGCGGCGGCCACATGCGCCACCTTTTTTAAGGATTTTTTTAGTTTCTTTAACGTGAGACTTTAAACGATCTAATTCTTCAGCTACATCTTGTTTTTGAGCAAGATAAATAAGTTCTTGTTCAAGGCGTGACTCGTCAATGTTTGCTGTTAAGTCTTCTAGCTTTTGAGCCAGTTTTTCACGCTGCCACTTAGCAATCTCAGGCATATGCGTTTCTACAATTTCTACTTGCTCTAAAATCGCATCAAGGCGGATTGCTATCATTTCTTCAAGGTTTGCACCTTCATCGCCACGAGCTGATTTAAAATCTTCGATTACTTGATCAAGACCAGCAATTAGTGCTGTATTAACGCTATCCATATCAAGTTCTTCAGCTTCCATAACACCAGGCCAACGTAATATATCAACAGGATTAATGTCGCCATTACTTTGCTGTTGAACCCATTTAGCGCTATTTATAAGTTGCTCAGCAAGGGCTTGGTTAATTGATAGCTCACCAACATGGGCAGGATTTGCTACAAACTTTAAAAAAACCTCAACTTTACCGCGTTGTAAGTGTTTGCGTAAACGCTCACGAATAACTGGCTCCATGCCACGAAATTGCTCTGGTGCGCGAATAAATGTTTCAAGGTAACGCTGGTTCACTGAACGAACTTCCCAAGTGCCAGTTCCCCAATCGCCTTTTATTTCGCGACGCGCATAAGCTGTCATACTGTGGATCATGGATATTTTCCTAAATTTATAAATACAATATTATGATGATTATACCGTAACACCGCTTAAGCTCTAGGGAAAATTTAATACACTGAATATTTTGCATACAGCTATTTATTTAAATCAGCATGGTATCTATACCCACATACACTTATAATGTCGCAAATTCTGAATTAAGGGGATCGTCAATGCGTCCAAGCGAAAGAACACCTAACCAAATTAGACCTGTTACATTTACACGTAATTATACTTTGCATGCTGAAGGCTCAGTACTTGTTGAGTTTGGTAACACCAAAGTACTTTGTACAGCTACTGTCGAATCGGGCGTTCCTCGTTTCATGAAAGGTCAGGGTAAAGGTTGGATCAATGCTGAATACGGTATGTTACCGCGAGCAACGCATACGCGTAATGCTCGAGAAGCTGCACGTGGTAAGCAGGGCGGTCGTACTATGGAAATTCAACGTTTAATTGCACGTGCACTGCGTGCTGCTGTTGATTTAAAAGCACTTGGCGAAAACACAATCACCATTGACTGTGATGTAATCCAAGCAGATGGCGGTACACGTACTGCTTCTATAAGTGGTGCATGTGTTGCACTTGTTGATGCGCTAACGCATATGCGTGCCAAGGGTATGATTAATTCAAACCCACTTAAACATATGATTGCGGCTATTTCAGTAGGTATATACAAAGGCCAAGCAATTAGCGATTTAGAATATATTGAAGATTCAGCAGCAGAAACTGATATGAATGTAATTTTAACCGAAACAGGTAAAATTATAGAAATTCAAGGTACAGCCGAAGGCGAACCTTTCTCGTTTGATGAGCTAGATGAGTTACTTACTTTAGCTAAACATTCTATTCGTGAAATCATTGACGTACAAAAGCAAGCATTAGCATAAATAGGTAGGCCACTAGATATGAAAGATTATCAAAAAGAGTTTATAGAATTTGCTCTAGAGAAGCAGGTATTAAAATTTGGTGAGTTTACTTTAAAGTCAGGGCGCATAAGTCCTTACTTTTTTAATGCCGGTTTGTTTAATACAGGTCGTGACTTAGCACGTTTAGGTCGTTTTTATGCATCAGCATTAGAAGATTCAGCGATAGAGTACGATGTACTATTTGGTCCCGCGTATAAGGGTATCCCAATAGCGACAACGACGGCAGTTGCATTAGCAGATCACCATGATAAAGATGTACCGTACTGTTTTAACCGTAAAGAGAAAAAAGCACACGGTGAAGGTGGTACATTAGTAGGCTCAGAACTCAATGGCAAAATAATGCTAGTTGATGATGTAATTACCGCAGGTACCGCTATTCGTGAGTCTATGGAAATTATTGCACAAAATGGTGCAGACCTTAGTGGTGTTTTAATTGCATTAGATCGCCAAGAAAAAGGTAAAGCCGAGTTATCAGCTATTCAAGAAGTTGAACGCGACTTTAATACCAAAGTAATTTCTATTGTAAAATTAGCAGACCTTATTAGCTACCTTGAAAACCAAGGAACGATGGGCGAGCATTTAGCCTCAGTTAAAGCTTACCGTGATCAATACGGCGTAGCATAAATAAAAAGCCTCGCAGTGCGGGGCTTTATTTTGACCTTCATTCATAGAGTTTATTAATGAAAGATGTATTAAAACCAAATGGCTTAGGCCTCAAACGCGTTTTCAAAGCAACCTATTGCTCCTATCTTGGCTTTAAAGCAGCATTTAAAGAAGAAGCTGCATTTAGACAAGAGCTATTACTAAGCCTTATATTATTCCTCACTTCATTTTGGCTTGCTTCATCATTATTACACTGGGCAATACTAATTAGCTCACTGCTTATTATTCTAATTGTTGAATTGCTAAACTCTGCCATTGAAGCATTAACAGATCGAGTAAGTACAGAATTGCATGTATTGTCAGGTAGAGCCAAAGATATGGGATCTGCAGCCGTAACACTTTCATTAACGATCGTATTGATCATATGGGGTGTAAGTCTTTATATGAAGATCGTTTAAGCTTACTTTTAATATTAGTGAAGTTTAAACACCTTTAGTTGTTAATAATTTGCTAGTTATGTTGTATTTTTAACGTGTTTAGCTCAAATACTCAGCGAACAGCACATTATTTCAAGTTTTCTTCAAAAAAGGGTTGATCTGTTTTCGGATCTCCCTATAATGCGACCCACTGAGACGGGAAACGCCAACGCATAGCGAGGCACGAACAACTCAG
>NZ_JADYWS010000062.1:0-3067 GCF_015864715.1 Pseudoalteromonas sp. NZS71
TGGAATTGGTAGACACAAGGGATTTAAAATCCCTCGACTAACAAGTCGTGCCGGTTCAAGTCCGGCCTCGGGCACCATCTCTTTATTAAGCGCTCTGCTTAAAAAATCTAATAAATCTTCTAATATCTATAAAATATCCAGTAAAAATCCTGATTTATCATTTTTATGTTTTCTATGATTTATATTATCTTGATATGCACTATTTTATGCATGGTCTACCCAATAATAGCGTTGTGTGATAGTTCATTAAGAGTTTGTATATCTATCGTATTAAAGATATATATGAGTAAGCATAATGTAATATTTCCAAACCCAATCCTATAGCGCCTCAAATAAACCAGCCATGCAATCCTTAGCGACACACAGTACTTAATGCTAATGAATACACTTTGAACTGAACTAAGCGTCATAGACTTATGATACCAACCAGTAAAGTAGGCCATTAGCTTTAAAAAATTCAAAACAGTAAAGCAATCTACACCTCGAGAGCAAATAACCTTGAAAGCAAAGTTCAAACACCTATGTGCTGGTAGCATAAAGTAATACCAATCTGCTTATATATGGGGTCTATTTAAGGTTAAGGAAATTACGCTAGATTTAGGCAAAAATTTTTGTATCTAGTGTTCTAAATAAAAATTTTTAACGACGTTATAGTGCAATTTAATTCGTTAAATTGCTCAGAGATTTATGCAGGTTGGTATAGTTGTCGAATTGGTTGGTAACACATGCTCATTGGAAGTTAAAAATCGCGGGTAAGAGTAAGTCTAGAGTTATGGTGAGAACTTCAAATAGGTAAACAATAAAGTGCTTATACATAATGCAGAGCTATGGGCATTAAACATCTGTTTTTGTAGGTTGTCTTATCTAGGCTGATAATCAGATAATGTCTATACAGTTCTTATCGTCCGTAACAGCTTTTACTAATAAATGATCGAGTGCTATGTGCCAGGACTTTTTATTTTTAGAACTAAAAAAGCGAGCCGTAGCTCGCTGTTTATTGTTTATTTCCAGGCCTCGGGATCGACCTCTTTAGCAAGTTTAGGATGCTTACTTTTGTCAAAGGTGGGTATTAAGCCCTTTTTGCGTTGTTCGTTGTAATCTTTAGAGAGCCATACAACAACACCTGAAAGCATAAATAGCGCTATAACGTTTACAATGGCCATTAAACCCATTGATATATCTGCCAGCGTCCAAATTAAACCAAGCTCACCAACAGCACCAAACATCACCATACCTAAAACAACAAGTCTAAAGATAAACATACCTTTATTAGAGTTGTGCTCTAAAAACATTAAATTTGTTTCAGCGTAAGAGTAATTAGCCACAATAGAAGTAAAAGCAAAAAACAATATAGCAATGGCAATAAAGTAAGTACCCCAGTCGCCGACATGTTCTTGTAATGCTGCTTGTGTAAGTTCAATCCCCATAACACCAGATTCAGGTACTAATTGCTGCGATAGTAAAATAAGAGAAGCAGTCGCTGTACAAATAACAATAGTATCAATAAATACACCTAGCATTTGCACATAACCTTGTGATGCTGGATGAGGAGGGTAAGGTGTCGCAGTGGCTGCAGCATTAGCTGCACTACCCATACCAGCTTCGTTTGAGAATAAGCCACGCTTTATACCTTGGATCATAGCTTGTGTAACACCATAACCAATTGCACCTGCACCAGCTTGTTCAATACCAAAAGCACTTTTTATTATAAGTACAATTACATCAGGTAATGCAGTAAAGTTAATAGCGCATACATAAAGAGCCACTAACAAGTAAGCTAATGCCATAAATGGGACAACCATTTCAGCAAAACGAGAAATCGTTTTCAAACCACCAAAAATAATAATACCAGAGCCAATAACCAAGCAAATGCCTACTATATACTTAGGTACATCAAACGCTACTTCAAATGCTGCAGCAATAGAGTTTGACTGTACGGCGTTAAATACCAAACCAAAGGCTAAAATTAAGCATAACGAGAATAAAGTCCCCATCCAGCGTTTACCTAAACCGTTTTGCATATAATAAGCAGGGCCACCTCTAAAATTGCCTTCAGCATCTTTTGTTTTATAAGCCTGAGCCAAAGTACTTTCAGCAAAGCTTGTAGCCATACCTATTAATGCAATAAGCCACATCCAAAAAATAGCACCTGGCCCACCTAGGTATAAGGCAACAGCAACACCAGCCATATTACCTGTACCAACGCGTGCAGCTAACGAAGTACAAAAAGCCTGAAAGGATGAAATTTCGTTATCGGCACATTTACGAGAGCCAAACATAACTTTGAACATATGTGGAAATTGCACAAACTGAATAAAGCCTAGTCGAAAAGTAAAAAAGAGGCCTGCTGCTATTAATAAGTAGACGAGAACTTGGCCCCATAGAAGGGCACTTATACTGTTTATTATGTCTGTCATGGATACTGCCTAAATACATGAGTTAAAAAAAGTGACCGCAACTTATCACATCAGGATAAAAGTGTTTAGTTTTAAAGTTCAAAAACAGAGTTATCAACAGGGTTTTGTGGGTAACTTGTGCTTATCGTGTGTGCTTGCTTGGGGCTTAATTTTAATTACTATTTAATGAAAATAACGCTTGCGTAAAATCCGCCGCTCCCTATAATGCGACCCCACTGAGACGGGAAACGCTGAAGCATAGCGAGGCACGAAATACTCAGAGAGTTAAATAAAACTTCGGTTTTAAATTGTCGAAAGAAAGTTTAAAACTAAGTATTGACTCGAAAAATAAAGGGTGTATTATTCGCATCCCTTGAGACGCTAAAGCGACTCAAGACGTTCTTTAACAATATAAAGCAATCATCTGTGTGGGCACTCGTACAGATTGAGTTCTAACAGCCAAACTACTTTGTTCTTTATTGAGCAAGTAGGGAGGCAAACAAATTTAGAGTCTCAATTGAAAACTGAGTGACCAACAGAAGTAACTTATTTATAAGTTGCTTCGGCACAGTCAATTCAATATCGAAAGATATTAAAAAATTCAGAATTCATTGAGCTGTCGAAAGACATAAAACTTTTTAATTGAAGAGTTTGATCATGGCTCAGATTGA
>NZ_JADYWS010000063.1:0-3064 GCF_015864715.1 Pseudoalteromonas sp. NZS71
AACCAAAATAGGAACTCAGCTATGGTTTGTTTATCAATAAAAACAAATTTAAAAACGAGTTAATCTACAGGCTCGTTAGCACTCAATGGCGTTGTAAGATTTTCAAAGTACTTTGAATCATATCAGCACTTTTTCCTGTCATATATGCGGTTACAATCACGCCTTCTTTTAGTAAACAAATAGTATTTAAAAGATCTTCTGAATTATTAGTTAATTTACTTTTAATAAGTTGACGTACTTGATCTTTATGGTAACGACAATAACAAGATATTTCACTTTTTGGATCGCTAAACTCAGCCGATGTATTTATAAAAAAACAACCTCTAAAATCACCCAGTTCAGGTTCATTTCCTATAAACCAGCTTTGTAATGATGCAAAAAGTACATTAATTAATTCTTGATCATTTGTGGTCTTTTCTAATTTAGATTTTAACCAATTTATAAAAATGAAGTGTCTTTTTCCCAGCGTCGCAATGACTAAATCATTTTTCCCATCAAAATGACTGTATAAGGTTTTTTTTGCAATACCTGATACTTTTATAACTTCATTTATTCCAATTGAGTTAACGCCATGTTGATAAAACAGCTCTAATGCGGTTTTTAATAACAACTCTCGCTTTTGATTCATAATAAGCTCCATAAAATTATCAATATAATATTGACATGAGTAGAACGAGTTGTCTACACTAACAAGGTAGACAGGTTGTTCTACTTTTTTTTGTGAGGTATTTATGAATCGTTATTTATTAGCTGTAATTGCTGGTTTTGGTGCATTTATTGCTATTGGTTTATTGTCATTAACTGAAACTAATTTTAATGATATTGTTTTAATAATGGCTCCATTTGGTGCAACTACTGTACTTGTGTTTGGAGTGCCAGATAGCCCATTAGCTCAAGCCAAAAATGTAATTTTTGGGCATTTAATTACTGCCTTTATTGGAATATTATTTTATCAATATGTAGATGTAACACCGTTAACAATAGCTTTAGCAACAGGTTTAGGAGTTACGAGTATGTTAGTTTCAAAAACCACTCATCCACCTGCGGGAGCTAATCCAATTTTAATAATGCTTTCAGGGCAAAGTTGGTTATTTTTGGTGACGCCAGTATTAATTGGCTCTATAGTTATCGTTTTGGTGGGTAAAGGGCTTCAAAAGCTTCAAAGCCATTACTTTAAATCAGAGTGCTAATACGGCGTTAAATGCCTAAATAAAATATATCGCATTCAGGAAGAATAATTATGAATCTATGCAGTATCCTCGGTATTGAAAAGCCAATAATTCAAGCTCCAATGGCTGGAGTACAAAACTGGGAGTTGGCTGCAGCAGTATCAAACTCTGGTGGGCTTGGCTCTATTCCTTGTGGAATGCTGACTAAAGATCAGGTCTTATTCGAGATTATAAATTTCAGAAAACACTCAAATAAAACTTACAACTTAAACTTTTTTTGTCACAAAATGCCTGAGATAAATCATCAGGCACTTGAAGCATGGGAAGAGCAGCTTTTACCGTACTACGAGTCTTTTTCGATCAAGCCTCTAAACGAAATTTCTGGCTTAAGGGTTCCTTTTGATGCAAACCTTGCTGATGCAATAGAGCCCCATAAACCACCAATACTTAGCTTTCATTTTGGTCTTCCATCCGCAGAGCTTGTAACAAGAATAAAGTCATGGGGAACAGTTATAATTTCTTCAGCTACGACCAAGGAAGAAGGAGTGTGGCTAGAGGAAAATGGAGCTGATATTGTCATTGCTCAGGGCTATGAAGCTGGAGGTCATAGAGGTATGTTCATGACTTCGGACGCATCAACTCAACTTCCGACGTTAGAACTTGTAGCTTGCTTAAAACATGAATTATCTGTACCAGTTGTTGCTGCAGGTGGAATAGCTACAAGCACAGATATCAAAGAAATGATAAGGCTAGGTGCGTCAGGAGTTCAAGTTGGAACTTCTTACTTGTTATGCGATGAGGCGAAAACAAGTGCTATTCACAGGCAAGCAATAAAATCAAAAAACAGCGTAACCGCTTTAACTAATATATTCTCAGGTCGATTGGCGAGAGGTATTACTAATAAAATAATGAAAGAGTTAAATTTTATTACGAGTAAAGCGCCAGAGTTTCCTTATGCATCTATAGCTATTGGTCCTTTGAGATCAAAAGCTGAATCCCAAGGTAAATCAGATTTTACTCCACTGTGGTCAGGTACTGACCGAAGTGGTTGTAAAGAGATTTCCGCTACTAAGTTAACCTATGAGTTATGGGGGGACGGCATTTAACAAGTGACTATGGTGTCAATTCCTAATTTCAAACCATTTTAGGATCCCACATGACACCATCCCTCACCATAGAATTTATGATTACTATAAGCTTTCTTATACAGGCAATAATAGCCACTTTTTTAGGTTTCCCTGCCGCGACTAGCCGATGATAAATAGCTTTAAATTTAGGGTTACATTGGATAGCTGACATCATTGCCATATACATTGCGGTTCTAATTTTTGGCCGTCTACCTCGTATCATCCGTTTACCTTGATAAGCACCACTTTCTCGATTAAATGGTGCAACACCAACCAGTGATGCAGCCTCTTTATTGTTTACACACCCAAGCTCAGGCATGTCACTAAGTAAGTTAAACGCGACAACATTACCAACGCCAGGCACACTTTGAATAATGTCATTCTTGACCTTATATTCGTCACATTCTTTGATGAGTTTTTGTAGTTTCAAATCTACTTTTTCAATCTGATTTTTTAATGCCGTTAGGATAGGTTTTATTAGTGATGATATTGTTTTTGGCATTATCTGTGAACGATTTTTCTCCATCGTTTGCATATCCATTAACTGCCTTCTTCTAGAAAGTAAATCACTCATCAAGCGCATCTGCTCTGGCTTTAAAGATGTAGTGGTCAACTAATTTTGGCCACAGTTTTAGAATCTTGGCATCTAACCTCAGATTCATTTGGGGCTAAACCGGCATTATAATGATGTGGCCTAACGTTGTTGTAATATCCGTTGATATAATCACTAACGCTATATTTAGCATCTATAAAATTTCCATATCCAAC
>NZ_JADYWS010000064.1:0-2699 GCF_015864715.1 Pseudoalteromonas sp. NZS71
TGAGCAGCCTGATAACCTTGAGGCGCTGTTACCTTGGAACATTAAGAAAGGCTAGGTGTCGTTAGCTAGACGCTTACAATATGAATGGCAGTTCATCGATAAACAATCAAGTAAAATTAGAAAACTGATCCGCTCACTCTTTATGTCTATTGATATTGAGTTCATTCACTTAAAGGACGAATTACGCGAACAATACACTACGGCTCACGAAGAGTTAAGCGAATTCAAAACCATAAAAACGATTAATATCGATGTGGTACCTAAAAGTGACCGCGAATATTTTGAAGGTGACAATATCAAGTTAAATGCTAATCGTTTTGAATATTTCCTTTACCGTAAGGCAGAGCAACTGTTTCATAGTAATACAATGACGGTTAAAGAAAGCGTTAATAATCGTAGTTTAGCCTCAGATCTTATTCAACCTAAAGAATGGGAGCACAAAACTGAAATAATTGAAAATTCAGGGCTTGATAAACTCGCTACTCCCATCAACCAAACACTAGCCGATAAAAATCAACAATTAGAGGCCAAGCTGAAGGAAGTGAGTGAGCATATTTTTAGTGGCGATAATAAGTACGTTGAATTTATTCCTGGCAAGACTGAACTTAAGTGGTCAATTCCGAACAACCGATGGCAAGAAAGTATTGAAAACCCCCTTTATAATCAAATCCAACATATGGGCATTGTTGAACTAATGCTCTTTGTTGACCAAAAGACTGACTTTCTAAAATCGTTCACTCACATTTCTGTCAACAAAGAAAAATCACCGGCTAATAAGGAAGATCTAATCGCTTGCATATTAGCTAATGGTACTAATTATGGCTTATATAAAATGGCGAATATCTCCGACCGTTCCATGGGGATATTACGTAGTGTGGATGATAGCTATATTAGATATGAGACGTTAACACAATCTAATGATCAGGTTTCTAATGCAATCGCCACTTTGCCAATTTTTGCTTATTACCACGCGGATGATAACCAATTATTTTCAAGTATTGATGGTCAAAAATTCGAGTGCCGTATTAATACATTTAAGGCGCGTTATTCATCTAAATATTTTTCAAAAGGCAAAGGGGTTTCTGCGCTAACACTTGTTTCAAATCACGTTCCAGTGAGTACGCAAGTTATTGGTGCAAATGAGTATGAAGGCCACTTTGCTTTCGACTTACTTTATAACAATTCATCAGATATACAGCCAAATACCTTATCGACCGATACGCATGGTACCAATAATGTTAACTTCGCAATTTTGGACTTCTTTGGTTACACGTTTGCCCCTCGATACGCAAAAATGAAACGAGTATTTTTTGATTTGTTTGAAGTGACTGAAGAGGATGGTGGCTGTATTCAATTAAAGAAAGAAATTAATCATAAATTAATTGCACAAGAGTGGAATGAAATTCAACATATTGTTTGCTCATTGAGCCGTAAAACTACTACCCAAAGCACTATCATTAGAAAATTAAGTAACGGCAAGAGCCGTACATTGTCAGCTTTGCATGAGTACGATCGTTTAATAAAGTCTATCTACGTTTTAGAGTATGTTGATAATTCAACGCTGCGCCATTATGTTCAACAAGCATTGAACAGAGGTGAAGCATACCATCAATTAAAACGGGCAATTACTTCAGTTAATGGTAACAAATTCCGTGGAGGAAATGATTACCAAGTATCTCAATGGAACGACTGCGCTAGGCTCATATCTAATTGCATTATTTATTATAATTCCGCGTTACTTTCGGCATTTCTGCAAATACAAGAAAGAAATGGCAGGCAAGACGTGGTTGAACTTATTTCTAGACTATCGCCTGTTGCTTGGCAGCATATTAATTTAAACGGTGAATATGCTTTTAATAAAGATCGTAAAGAAATAGATTTAGTTGGTTTACTCAACGGTATCGAGTCAATTAGCAACACAAAGAACGGATAAAACAAGTTACAATAATAAATGTATTTAACACTATGATACTCTCAGTAAGGACAATTAATGTCTAGAACCATCAGTAAAATAGCAAAGGAAATCGGGATCAATATTGAAACCGTGCGTTTTTATGAACGTAAGGGACTAATAAAACAACCCGTTAAACCTTTACAGGGTTATAGACAATATTCAACAGAAACGGTAAATAGAATTCGTTTCATTAGGCGTTCTCAGGAGTTAGGATTCACCTTAAGTGAAATAGAGGGATTACTTTCACTTAATGATAGTCCCTGTAACCAAGTAGAAGAGTTAGCGAAAAAAAAATTAGTGGCTATTCAAACCAAACAAGCCGATTTATTACTTTTAGAAAAAGCACTCTTAGAACATATCGGCCAATGTCAAAGTAACGAAGATGATACATGTTGCCCTATTATCGATTCTTTACAGCCATAAAGTGTCAAATTTCAGCTGATTTTTTTATACTGCCTGTCACTTAAAAACAAATTATCAACACCGCCAAACCTTACCCATTGTTCCTATGTCGAACTATCGGCTTCGTTTTATCTCTCGAATTGCATATCACTATAGCGCTAGATGAAAGAGCCTGCTCTAAATCAAGGTCATATTGAGCATGGTCAAAATACATTTTATTACTTTAATAAAAAACGCTCTTGACTCCGTACCTAGGTACATGAATTGTAAGCGTCTAGCCAAGTGCACCTGCAAGTAACTCGTCAAAACTATTAAGCTATCCCTGAATTTCAATTAAGAGGTA
>NZ_JADYWS010000065.1:0-2667 GCF_015864715.1 Pseudoalteromonas sp. NZS71
TGAAAGTGTTATGGCAAGGATGGCTTAAGTTACAAGCCATCCTGGAAGGCTACGATTTAGCAAAATCTCTTGAGTCAAACTTGTGATCAAGAGACAGCTAATTAGCGCCTTTTTGCATTGTGGCTAAATACAAATTTAATGCTGATTGATCATATGCGTTGCTAGTTGAGAGAATGATTGCTTTAAGCCTTCACGTAACAACGGATTGTCTATTTCTATATCCAGCGTTTTATTCATGCAGTACATCCATTGATCGCGCAATGCTTTATCTACAGTAAAAGGCATATGCCTTTTACGTAGCATTGGCTGGCCATGTTTTTCAGTAAATAGGTTTGGCCCGCCTAACCAACCAGATAAAAATTCAAAAAATACTTGGCGAATTCGATCTAATGGCAGAGGATGCATATCATATAACGGTTTAGCGTATTCATCTGACTCCATTATGTCGTAGAATCGATTGGAGATAGCTCGCGCCCCTTTCTCTCCACCTATTATTTCATACGGTGTTTTTTCAGGAGTAGGAGCCTGTTGCTCAGGAGCTGGCTTAGATTTAGAAAAAAGTCGTTTAATCATATTACTTATCATCGTTAATAGGCAGTATATAGCTGCAAAGAGGTTGCTTTAAAATGGACAAATATGCGGTTTTTGGAAATCCAATTAAACATTCAAAATCCCCCGCGATACATAAACAATTTGCTGTATCACTGGGTGAGCAAATCGACTATCGCGCAATATTAACACCTATCGATAACTTTGAAAAAACAGTATTGTCTTTTTTTGAGCAAGGTGGTGTTGGTGCTAACGTTACAATGCCATTTAAAGAGCAAGCCTATGCAATGGCCGATGAGCTTACGCCATTAGCTAAAATTGTAGGGGCTGTTAATACATTAAAAAAACGAGATGATGGCACATTACTCGGTGATAACACCGATGGTGTGGGCTTTGTAAATGATTTAGTCGCTAATGAAGTAGCCATAACTAATAAACGCATTTTAATCATAGGTGCGGGCGGTGCTGCTCGAGGGGTTATTTTACCTTTGTTAGAGCATAACCCTCAGGAAATAATAATAGTTAATCGCACAGCACAAAAAGCTAAAGAACTCGCAGAGCTGTTTACTCAATATGGACCAGTATCTGGCTTTGGCTTTGATGATTTACCAGTAAGCGATTACTCACTAATTATAAACTCTACATCTAGCAGTATGAATAATGAGCTTCCAGCTCTTGATGAAAAACACATAACTAACTGTGAAGTCGCTTATGACATGTTTTATTCATTGCAAAATACCATTTTTATGAATTGGGTTGCACAGCATAATATTAACGCTAAGCTTTTAGATGGCAGTGGAATGTTAGTTGGTCAAGCTGCTCAAGCATATTATGTATGGCGTAACAAAATGCCAAAAATACTTCCCGTCGTTGATGCACTCAAACAAGGAATGCTTAAATGAATCAGGCAATACAGTTTATAGATAGGCTAGAGTTTAGAGAGCCCGATCATCAGTTAGTTTTTTTTGCACAAGTTAGTGGCATGCTGGTGGAATGTATAATAGAAGTAAATACACTTAAATTAACAGACGAAAGTCACGCAACAGAGTATTTTGAAAAGTATCGTTTTGATTACGAAGAACGTGCCGAGGAGCTTATCGAAGAAGAGAGCTATAACTCGGCAGGCCAAATTGAAGTAAGCTTATTAACTTAAGTTATCGATTTCAGCTAAGTATTCATCTTTAAGTGATACATAGTTATCGGCAGATATTTTTAAGAAGGCAAGTTCTTGCTCTGTAAGAGGGCGGGCTTGCTTAGCTGGACTTCCTACATATAAGTAACCAGACTCTAAACGCTTGTTTGGAGGCACCAAAGAGCCGCCGCCTATAATTACATCATCTTCAACAACCACGTTATCCATAATGATAGCGCCCATACCCACAAGTATACGATCTCCTAGTACGCATCCATGCAACATTACCTTATGACCAACAGTTACATCGTCACCTATAATAAGTGGGTAACCATCAGGATTGCTTTTAGTTGCACGAGATAAATGCAATACACTGCCATCTTGTATATTGGAGCGTTTACCAATACGTATATAGTTAACATCACCACGTGCAGCTACTAACGGCCACACACTACTATTATCACCTAAAGTAATGTTACCAACCAAAACCGATGACTCATCAATATAAACAGACGAATTAAATGAAGGAGTAACACCTTTATAAGAACGAATTGCCATAGTTAGTGCCTTTTAGATCATGATTATTAGTATTTGAGTGTATCAGCAAGGTTATTTTTGTACCATAAAAGGCGCCGTTTGGTTACAAAACTATCAGTTTCAGGGGGTTTAGTTCAGATACTGACCGAACAGCATCTTTTTTTACTTTTTCTTTAAAAAAGTACTTGCGTAAAAATCTGTTCTCCCTATAATGCGACCCCACTGAGACGGGAAACGCTGAAGCATAGCGAGGCACGAACTACTCAGAAAGTTAAATAAAACTTCGGTTTTAAATTATCGAAAGAAAGTTTAAAACTAAGTGTTGACTCGAAAAATAAAGGGTGTATTATTCGCATCCCTTGAGACGCTAAAGCGACTCAAAACGTTCTTTAACAATATAAAGCAATCATCTGTGTGGGCACTCGTACAGATTGAGTTCTAACAGCCAA
>NZ_JADYWS010000066.1:0-2365 GCF_015864715.1 Pseudoalteromonas sp. NZS71
GTAAGCGTCTAGCTAACGACACCTAGCCTTTCTTAATGTTCCAAGGTAACAGCGCCTCAAGGTTATCAGGCTGCTCAGCTAGGTGCTGTAAGCAACTAGAAATATAGTCATGCACCACAAGGTCATTTGCCTTCGCCGTTTCAACAAGGCTATAAAGTACCGCACTGGCATGTGCACCCTTGCTGGTATTTGAGAACAACCAGTTTTTTCGCCCTATCACGAAGGGTTTTATGGCTCGCTCTGCGCGGTTGTTATCTATTTTAAGTCTGCCATCATCAAGGTACCGCCGGAATTTTTCAAATTGATTTATCGCGTAGTTAATGGCTTTACCTAGCGCCATTTTGGGCGGGATTTTATCTTTGTGTTTGAGCAACCATTGGTATAACTCGTCAACAATAGGTTTGGCTTTTTGTTGTCTAACAGTGTACTTCTCTGTGGCTGGCTTATCTTTGATGGCTTGCTCAATACCGTAGAGCTTA
The DNA here is from genome assembly GCF_015864715.1 of Pseudoalteromonas sp. NZS71. Taxonomy (NCBI): domain Bacteria; kingdom Pseudomonadati; phylum Pseudomonadota; class Gammaproteobacteria; order Alteromonadales; family Pseudoalteromonadaceae; genus Pseudoalteromonas; species Pseudoalteromonas sp. NZS71. The sequence continues at coordinate 480 of NZ_JADYWS010000066.1, forward strand.
CCAATGAGGTTGAGCGCTACATCCGCTTTGCCTGTTTTCTTATTATTGCCTTTCGCTTCGATGAATTTACGACGCATATGAGCAAGGCATGCAACCAGTGTTGCCTGAGTTTGCTCATAAGCCTTGTAACCATCAACGTGCATGTAGCCTTGGTAACCATCAAGAAAATCAACCGCACATTGGCCCGCACGGCTGTTATGATAATCGAACAGGACAATATTAGTGCTTTTACCCGGTTTATCATCACCGCAACAATACAGCCACATATAGCTTGTCGCTTTATCTGCGTTGATGACGTTTAACGGGGTTTCATCGCCATGGATAACTGCTTGCGATAACAACACCTCTTTTAAGCGTTGATACAGGGGTGACAACAATTGTGCACAACGTAGCATCCAGCTCGACATGGTTTGCCTGCTTAATTCTATACCAATATCGCCTAACATTGTTTCTAGGCGATAAAGCGGTAAGCCAAACTGGTATTTACACGTGATTATTTGACTCAGCAAGCTGGCCGTTGCGATACTTTTTGGAATGGGTGATGCGGGCATCGGGGCGGATTTCACCACACAATCAATACCTTCTTGCTCACAGTGACGGCATGTATATTTCGGGCGAATCGTTTTAATCACTTTGATATGTGCTGGCACAAAATCTAATGCTTCACTGCTGCTTTCACCCATTTTATGTAAGGTGCTTTGACAGCAATCACATACTTTTTCACCCTCATTGAGGTCAACAATCACGTCTACTCGTGGTAATTGCGCCGGCAGTGGGCGGCGTTTCGGTTTGGCTTTTTCTTTCTTTACTGAGGGCGATGTGGCCAATTGCGATTTATCATACTCATCAAGCGTTTCTTCTGCTTCATTGAATACTTCACCCGCCCCCGGCATTTTTTCTGATTTCTTAGCGTACTCTTTGGCAAGTTTCGCATTATAAGCTTGCAGCAATTCGTGAATTTGCGCATCCTTTTTAGCTAACTCTTCATCTTTTTTAGCGACGACATGTTGCAACTCAAGCAGCATGCGCTTGAGTTGTTCTGGGTCATCAGGAAGTGAGTGTGCATCAAGTTTCATCCCTGCAATTTAACAAAGTTTTATGCACTTTTCTCGTTTGCAGGGCAAATAAAAACGGATGTGTGGCAATGATCGTTTACTGTTAATTAGATCATAGATTGATACTGCAATTCTTCATGGCCAAGCACATCATATCCCGACAACAACCAATCCAGTTGCCCAGAGCTGAGTTCAAATTCTTGCAAAGTGGCTTTATTTGGCCATTTGAACTTTTGTTTTTCGAGTCGCTTATACCACAAAGCAAACCCTGTTTTATCCCAGTACACTAATTTGAGTTTATCTTTCGCTTTGTTGCAAAACAAAAATAGCGCGCCAGTGTAGGCATCACGTTCAAGCTCGCCTTCAACGATGGCGACCAGACCATCAATCGATTTTCGAAAATCCACAGCATCGCGGTGTAAATAAATACGCTCGGGTTCAACAAACATTTTCATCAGGCAAACTCGCGTAACAATTGGCTGAGGTAAGTTGCAGGCGTTGTTGATGGCAAGCTGACTTTTACTTTGCCAACAGTGAGGGTTATCGGCTGTTGCGGCTTGATAACGTCAGGTTGTTTAGTGATTTTGGCGCGAACAAAATTGCCAGGTAATGCCTTTAGCTTGTTTTTTGCGGCATAAAAAGTTGTTTTTGATAAAGTATTTTGCTGACAATACTCAGTGATAGTTAAATCACTCGATTGTTGCTCTTCTATAATACTACGCCATTGCTCAAGGCTACGTGTTTTTCTCATAGCTACCTCTTAATTGAAATTCAGGGATAGCTTAATAGTTTTGACGAGTTACTTGCAGGTGCACTTGGCTAGACGCTTAC
>NZ_JADYWS010000067.1:0-1450 GCF_015864715.1 Pseudoalteromonas sp. NZS71
AGTGCTATCAAAAGGAAAAAAGAAAATCGGATGAAATTGGAAATACACTGACTGAAAAAAACGAATTAATACAGCACAATAAACGAGAAATGAAAATCGAAAAACAGAAGGCAAAAAATCACGGTAACGCTCTTAGTCGAAAAAACAGTTTGATAAATAAATTAAAGACCAATGCTGAATACTTAAGTTCATTCATCGAAGAGAGCTATGAAACATAAAAGCTCTCTTCGAATTCAACCTTTACCTCCAACAGAAATGCTAGTAATTCCCTTTTTTCCTAGGTTGCCCCTTGAACCCTTACCTATTCTGATGCTCTTTCTAAATCTCATGTAGCTGTCCCTGCATTAATTAATGTTTACTCTATATCTTAATTTAACAAAGCTCAAAGTATCAGAGCAACAAAAGAAAACTTAATAAGGTTCATAATGGATGTTAGAAATAGTGTTACATAGGAGTTGAACTTTCATGTATTTTAAAGCCTTGTTTTACAAGGCTCTATTTTTTAATTAATTATTTTGTATAAGTACATATATATGAACCAGGAGCTTTACCGCCTACACAAGAAACTCGACCTGCAGAAGAAGGTGATTTAGCAGAGGTACTGTAAAATTGGGCTCCAGAACGCACGGCAGCATCATAAAAATTTGAGAAAGTTGATAAACCACCTTTTTTAAAGGTATATGTACGTGGTGATGTTACAGGAAGTGTAGGTTCAACTTTGTTTCCGTCAACATCTCTACCATGTTCAAAATCCCATATAAGCTCATCACCAATAATTCCATATAACGAATATATTGCAATGCTTTTGTCATCAAAAGCAACCTGCATAAAGACTTTTTCAATTTCAGCAACGCCAGAAACTTTTGCCGCTGCGATTGTAAAGTTCGATATATCCTGTTCTAGGGTTGTATGTTCATTATAATAAGATGAAACTTCATATTGTTTTGCACCAAATCCAACTAAGTCCCAAGCGCTACCTGCAATCTCTTTAGGCACAATAGTTGCGCTTACTCCAGCTAAGCTTGCAACAACAGCACTTTTTGCATCAGATATATTATGAAAAGTATTTAAAGCGTCCTGCTCTACACCATAGCTATCTACAGTCCAACTATATATAGGTATTCTTACATCTTGAATATGACCACCACGACCATCAGGTTCATTATCTCCTTTTAATATCCTGTACCCTGTAATGGTCTTAGAAACATTGAATTTCTCAATAATTGATTTATCTAGATTCATTACATAAACATCGCGAGGGCGATCTACTTTAGCTTTTAATCTTGCTGTATTTTTGAACTGTTCGAAAGAAAAACATGTTGAGCATTCAGTGTAAAGTGGAGTTTCCGAGGCTAAACTTGAGAAAGAAACTAGTCCAATTAAAGATGTTAAAAGTAAATTTTTTATCATAATCATTCCATAATTAAATAAACGTAAAAGAAACATTATT
>NZ_JADYWS010000068.1:0-1439 GCF_015864715.1 Pseudoalteromonas sp. NZS71
CCCATCCCCAGGTACTGGAAAAGTGTGGAAGTTCTTTTCAGAGAAGCCGAAACTCCTCTCTGAAAAGAACTTCCACACTTTTCCAGTACCTGGGGATGGGAGCTGCTTCTGGCATAGCATGGGTGCTCTTCTGGGGGTGGATGGTGAAGAACTCAAGAAAATATCCGCTAGGGAAATTGCTAAACATAAGGTTTTAGGCTCCAATCCTGCTCTCGCCTCTCAGATGGTTAACAAGCAGTATGCAGAAAGAGAGTCTATTGCTGCTTTTTGCAGAATTCAGTCAGTCCACTTGGTTGTGCTTCTGCCTGATCATAATTTCTCTTATGAATTTGTACCGAATTCAAATTCAGAACTTACCCAACTTTTTGTTAAGTTGAGTGGGGAACACTTTGAGCCAGCCCTGCCCGTAAATGGCTGTGTGGTCAAATCAATAGCAGAAACTCTGAACCAAACCGAAGCCAAAATACTTTCTGTTCTTGGTAGGCCTACAAACAGGATAATATTGGATGGGCTTGTGGAGGGTGAGGGGCTTAACGTTGAGGATCTTGAGGCTGTCTTCTCAATTTTTGGCATTTATGCAAAGGTCAACACAGAGAGGGGTGTCTTTGATCTAAATAAGGAGGGGAATTTGCATGCAAATTTTGAATTGAAAAATGGGCACATCATGTATTTGCGAAAGACGCCTGCCAACTCGTTTGCACCTTCAAACCCAATCCAAAATTTTAACGGGCTTGGTCCTGAGCTGTTTTTGAAAGGGATTGTGAGTGAAGTTTCATACAAGCCCAATTGGGAAAGAGCCAGAAACCTTGAGGAATCTCTATTAAATGGGACCACTGGTGTGCTATGCGATAGAACCGTGAATCTTCAGAAGAACTGGCTGACTGATGGCAGAAAGGTTATTGACAATGCCAGGAATATTGGAGTGGTTCTTGGTACTTTTGGGTCTGGTAAGAGCACACTCTTCAAAAGATTCATCATTAAAAATCCCTCAAGATCTATTGTCTTTGTCTCACCACGCAGATCATTGGCTGATCAAATTAAGGAGGACCTTGGTCTCAAGACAAGAAAGGGTAAATCTCTGAGAGTTCGGGTTTTGACTCTTGAGAGTTTCATTAAGGCAGTTTTCACTTTTAAGGCTGCTAGCGTGGTCCTTGATGAGGTGCAGCTTTACCCACCAGGTTATCTTGATCTGCTTATGTTGTGTTTAAATGAGAATTGCCAAATCTACTTGGCAGGTGATCCCTGTCAAAGTGATTATGACTCAGCAAAGGACCGAATGCTCTTTGAGGGAATGCAGGGTGACATCTTCGAGGTCTTGGAGGGCAAAAATTACAAGTTCAATGCTTCAAGCAGGAGGTTCGTTTCAAAAATGTTCATTGGCCGTTTACCATGCCGGATGAATCAAAAGGAGATGACGGATGATGAAGACTTCCACTGGC
>NZ_JADYWS010000069.1:0-1437 GCF_015864715.1 Pseudoalteromonas sp. NZS71
GCTAACACCATTCAGTTAAGCATGCTTTGACTTAATGGTGTACCGAGTTTTTGAAATTCGAACGGTCCTACTTTTGGGCCGTTTTCTTTTTTCTGGAAGAATATAACGTTTCACTCGTTCTCGCATTGCCCTTAATTTCTTTGGAATTGAACCTGGCGAAGCGATGGCACACCAGAGTATTTCATCCTGTATATCCCGCAAAGCCATGACAAAACTAATTCTCAGCGGGGAGACTTTAGCCTCTTTGGCTATTCGACTTATCTCTACTCGAATTAAATTGTAGGCTAGCAATATACCCCATAGCTCTTGATTGACTCCATCCACAGTCTGACTACGCAAAAGAATACTATCCTCAAGCATCTGGTGTTTTATTTCTCCATAGCTATTTTCAATTTCCCAGCGCTCGAAATAGACATCAAGAATGGCCTGTGCACCAAAAGCCTGTTTATCATCCAAAGAGCACAGCAGACCTTTTATTTTTCCAGGCCCCATTGGCTCAGGATAAAGAACCAGTCTGGCCTGCCAGCACTCAGGAAGCGAAGGGTCTTGTTTTCTGGCATGCGCAGATACACTCATCTCTACTTTGAAGTCATGCTCAGAGTAAGATTCAATGACGGTGTATTGCGTGTTGCTTTTAATCGGGACCATCCAGTGCGACTGTGGGTGTTGCTTACGCCAATTAATCAGTAGCTCAGCGCTGAGATAACATCGGTCAAAAATAGTTAGACTGTTATCACTTACATGACCAAATAACTGCTTTGCGTAGTTCACCTCACCTTGATAACTGGGCCCGAAGGCAACGTGGTGTATCAACCGGCTACGCAAGGAGCTTAAGGCGCATAGGCGTACAATAGGATATTCTGTATGACGGTTTTTACTGTGCTTAATATAGTGAAAGTGCTCAGCAAGAGCAGGTGTATCAGGTGCACGAAATTGCGTTCCATCAACAGAAAATAACCGGAGTCCATACCACGTATCATCAGCATCTTCTTCTTGTGTCCAACGGGCTGCACATAGGTGAAATAAGGCTTGGAGGGGGTCGCTACTCAGGCGCTGTCTCGCTTGAGGAATAGCACTTGGAGCAACCGTATCGCCCAGGGTATCAGTGAGTGTTAAATCTAACTTCTCAACAACGTCACTAATAGAGCGGTCGCGAAAAAGACCCATTGCAATGATAAGCCAGACGACAAGCTCAGCAGGTAACTTACGTTTGCGAATACTTGCTTTATCGGTCTGCTCGAGCACATTAGAAATCCACTCAAGAGGGATATGTTTCTGAAATGTAGATAAAGAGTCAGGAGTGGCGAATATATCCGTATCAAGTAACCAATGACTAAGCATAAAAATACCCTCATAATCAAAAGATGATAAGGGTATTGTGAAGCAACCAAAAGATCAGTCAACCGATCAAAAATACCTTAACTGATCGGTGTTAGC
>NZ_JADYWS010000007.1:0-166198 GCF_015864715.1 Pseudoalteromonas sp. NZS71
GTTTTACCGTGGTCAACGTGGCCGATTGTACCAACGTTTACGTGCGGTTTTACGCGTTCAAACTTTTCTTTTGCCATCTTAAAAAATTCCTAATAAAGAAATTAAAGCCTGACTCACTATTGAGCCAGACAAGCTAAAATTATATAACAGCGCGAGCTGAAATTATTGTATCTGCAACGTTTTTAGAGGCTTCAGCGTACTTCACAAACTCCATAGAGTATGAGGCACGGCCCTGTGTTGCAGATCGTAAAGCAGTCGCATAACCAAACATTTCAGAAAGAGGAACCTGCGCATTAATTTGCTTAAGTCCACCTAATGCATCTTCCATGCCTTCGATTATGCCGCGGCGACGGTTTAAGTCGCCAACTACATCACCCATATTTGAATCAGGAGTGAGTACTTCAACCTTCATTACTGGCTCTAGTAGTACAGGGTTAGCTTTAAGCGCCCCATCTCTCATTGCCAGTGAACCTGCTATTTTAAATGCCATTTCATTCGAATCTACGTCATGGAATGAACCATCATATAAAGTCGCTTTAACGCCAAGTAATGGGTAGCCTGCCAGTACACCTTGAGACATTTGCTCTTGGATACCTTTGTCTACCGCAGGGACGAACTCTTTAGGAACAGAACCACCTACGGTTTCGTTAACGAACTCGTAAATTGGTGACTCATCATCCGTAATATCCATCGGTTCAAGTTTAATCCAAACGTGACCATATTGACCACGACCACCTGACTGACGTATAAACTTCCCTTCAACCTTAACAGTTGAACGAATAGCTTCTCGGTATGAGACCTGCGGCTTACCAACGTTACATTCAACACTGAATTCACGTTTCATACGGTCGACGATGATATCTAGGTGAAGTTCACCCATGCCAGAGATTATAACCTGGCCTGATTCTTCGTCAGTTTGTACTCGAAAAGAAGGGTCTTCAGCAGCTAGTTTACCCAGCGCGATACCCATCTTATCTTGGTCAGCTATAGTGCGGGGCTCAACCGCAATAGAGATTACTGGTTCAGGGAATTCCATACGCTCAAGCGTAATAATAGAATTCGGATCACACAGTGTTTCACCTGTTGTTACGTCTTTAAGACCAATAGCTGCCGCGATGTCGCCTGCGAAAACTTCTTTGATCTCTTCACGAGAGTTTGAATGCATCTGTACGATACGGCCAAGTCGCTCACGCTTACTTTTTACTGGATTATATACCGTGTCACCCTGTTTAACAGTACCAGAGTAAACACGGAAAAAGGTCAAGGTTCCAACAAACGGGTCTGTTGCAATCTTAAAAGCGAGTGCAGCAAACGGCGCTTTATCATTAGCTGGACGTTCTTCCTCAGTACCATTTTCTAGGATACCTTGGATTTGTTTCACTTGCTCTGGTGAAGGCATATATTCAACAACGCAATCAAGCACAGCTTGAACACCTTTGTTTTTAAATGCGCTACCACAAGTAACTGGAACAATCTCATTAGCTAATGTTCGTTGGCGTAAAGCATTTTTAATTTCTGCTTCACTTAACTCTTCACCTTCTAAGTATTTATCCATTAGTTCTTCTGTTGCTTCAGCAGCGCTTTCAACTAAGTGAGAGCGCCATTCTTCAGCTAATTCCAGAAGTTCTGCCGGTATTGCCTCATAAGAGAAAGTCATACCCTGGTCCGCTTCGTTCCAGTTAATCACTTTCATTTTTATAAGGTCAATAACACCTTTAAAGTCGTCCTCAGCGCCTACAGGCAACTGAATTGGAACAGGCGTTGCTCCAAGACGAGATTTCACCTGGCTAACCACAGCTAAGAAGTCAGCGCCCGTGCGATCCATTTTATTTACGAAGATCATTCTCGGAACTTCGTATTTGTTCGCTTGACGCCAAACTGTCTCAGTTTGCGGCTGTACACCAGATGAAGCACAAAGAACAACTACCGCACCATCTAATACGCGTAAAGAACGCTCTACTTCGATAGTGAAATCTACGTGTCCTGGAGTATCAATAATATTGATACGATGGGCGTCAAATTGAGCGTCCATCCCTTTCCAAAAACACGTTGTTGCAGCAGAAGTGATTGTGATACCACGCTCTTGTTCCTGCTCCATCCAATCCATAGTTGCAGCGCCATCATGTACTTCACCGATCTTATGAGAAAGACCCGTGTAGAACAGAACACGTTCTGTTGTGGTGGTTTTGCCTGCATCTACGTGAGCGACAATACCTATATTACGATAGCGCTCAAGTGGAGTTGTACGTGCCATATGATCCTCTTAAAGGTTAAAGACAGATTACCAACGGTAATGAGCGAATGCTTTATTCGCTTCAGCCATACGGTGAACGTCTTCACGTTTCTTAACCGCAGTGCCTTTATTATCAGAAGCGTCAACGATTTCTTGAGCTAAACGTAAGCCCATAGATTTTTCGCCACGCTTACGTGCAGCGTCTACTAACCAACGCATACCTAATGCGTTACGACGAACTGGACGTACTTCAACTGGTACTTGATAAGTTGAACCACCAACACGGCGAGATTTAACTTCTACCTGTGGGCGGATGTTATCAAGTGCAGTTTCAAAGATTTCTAGGTGCGACTTGCCTGATTTCTCAGCAGCCACGTCTAGCGCACCATAAACAATTTTTTCAGCAGTAGATTTCTTGCCGTCTAACATCACGATGTTAACGAATTTAGCAAGAAGTTCCGATCCGAACTTAGGATCTGGAAGAATTTTACGTTGACCGATTACGCGTCTTCTAGGCATTTTGTATCTCCGGTTTATTCAGGTTTGCTCTTTCGAGTCAATCACCCAAAACAATAATTATAAATATTTAGTGCTTGGCCTTACTAACGGAAAACAATTAGCCTTTAGGGCGTTTTGCACCGTATTTAGAACGAGCTTGACGACGATCGCTAACGCCTGCACAGTCAAGTGCACCACGAACAGTGTGAAAACGCACACCTGGTAAATCTTTAACACGACCACCACGGATTAGGATTACACTATGCTCTTGAAGGTTATGACCTTCACCGCCAATGTATGAAGTTACTTCGAAACCGTTAGTTAAACGTACACGTGCTACTTTACGTAACGCCGAGTTTGGTTTCTTAGGTGTAGTTGTATATACGCGAGTACATACACCGCGCTTTTGCGGACACGCTTTTAGTGCAGCTGAGTTACTTTTCGTAACCTTGCTACGGCGTGGCTTACGCACTAGCTGGTTAATAGTTGCCATTTAAATAGCTCCTGAAATTAAAATTACTACTGAAAAAAATAAAAAATCCGCCCTTTATTTACGAGCCTGCATTAAGCACACAAGTAAATGGGTGGCGGAATTTTAATGAGCAAAGTTTAACCTGTCAACCTAAACTAACCGCAAGACAGCATATAACTGACTTGCGATCACTTAATCTATTGATTAAGAACAGTTTATTGATTTCCAGACAAATCAGCATTTAAAGCGTCTGTAAGTGCTTGAGTTGCCTCTTCTGCACTTACTGTTTGCTCTTCTACTACTACTTTGCTTTGTTTACGGCGAGCCATACGTTCTTGATGATACGCAAAACCGGTACCGGCTGGGATCAAACGACCCACAATTACGTTTTCTTTAAGACCGCGAAGCTCATCGCTCTTACCATTCACTGCCGCATCTGTAAGAACACGTGTTGTCTCTTGGAAAGACGCTGCAGAGATGAAAGATTCTGTTGCTAGTGATGCTTTTGTGATACCCATTAACTGGATTTCAAACTTAGCTGGTATCTTACCTTGTTTTTCAAGGTCACGGTTTGCGATATTAACGCGCGCCACTTCGATTTGTTCACCGGCTAAGAAGTCAGTATCACCGCCGTGCATAATGGTACATTTACGTAACATTTGACGGATAATTGTTTCAATGTGCTTGTCATTGATCTTAACGCCTTGCAAACGGTAAACCTCTTGCACTTCGTTAACGATATAGTTAGCAACATGAGTCACACCACGTAGGCGTAAGATGTCATGCGGTGATTCAGGACCATCGGCGATAACTTCACCTTTAGACACTTGCTCACCTTCAAACACGTTAAGTTGACGCCATTTAGGAATCATCTCTTCGTAATGATCACCTTCAGCTGGAGTAATAACTAAACGCTTCTTACCTTTAGTCTCTTTACCGAAGCTAATTGTACCAGTTACTTCAGCTAATATAGCTGGTTCTTTTGGCTTACGAGCTTCAAATAAGTCGGCTACGCGTGGTAGACCACCCGTGATATCACGAGTTTTCGAACCTTCTTGCGGAATACGTGCTAACACGTCACCTGGGTTTGCTGTAACGCCGTCAATAACTTCAATCGTCGTGAATGAAGGAAGACGTGTTTCTTGCAGACCGCGCTCTTCACTTTCGATGATAAGCTTTGGTTCTTTCGTATTTACTTTAGCAAGATCTTTTACAACTACACGGGTTAAACCAGTTAGCTCATCAGTCTGTGCTTCAGTATTTGAATCATCGATATCGCTGAACGATACTTTTGATTTATGCTCAAGAACGATTGGGTGACTATGCGGGTCCCAAGTAGCAACGATATCGTTACCTAGAACTTCAGCATTGTCTTGCACTGTTAATACCGCACCGTAAGGTACTTTATAACGCTCTTTCTCACGACCATGACTATCAATGATAGTAATTTCCGTAGAACGAGAGGTAATAACAATCTTACCGTCTGTGTTTAATACGTACTTAGAGTTATGAAGTTTTAATGTACCGTTAGTTTTAACTTGTACATTATTTTCTGCAGATGCTCTAGATGCCGCACCACCGATGTGGAAAGTACGCATTGTTAACTGTGTACCCGGCTCACCAATTGACTGTGCCGCGATAACACCCACTGATTCACCAGCGTTGATGATATGACCACGTGCTAGGTCACGACCATAACAGTTAGCACAAACACCAAAGTCATTATCACAAGTGATAACAGAACGTACACGAACTTCATCTACTGAATGCTCTTCTAAAAGATCACACAGTTTTTCGTCTAGCATGATATTACGTTCAACAAGCACTGTATTAGTACCTGGAATCACAATATCTTCAGCAACAACACGACCTAGAACACGTTCACGAAGTGCTTCTACAACATCACCACCTTCAATAAGCGGTTTCATTGTTAAGCCATCTTCTGTGCCACAGTCATCTTCATTGATTACCAAATCTTGTGCAACGTCTACTAGACGACGCGTTAGGTAACCCGAGTTTGCTGTTTTAAGTGCTGTATCGGCAAGACCTTTACGCGCACCATGCGTTGAGATGAAGTACTGAAGTACGTTTAGACCTTCACGGAAGTTAGCTGTGATTGGAGTCTCGATGATTGAACCATCTGGACGTGCCATTAGACCACGCATACCCGCCAACTGACGAATCTGTGCAGCACTACCACGAGCACCTGAGTCGGCCATCATAAACACTGAGTTAAATGACGGTTGCTCTACTTCTTCACCTTGTGCATTAATAACTGTGTCTTTCGACAAGTTAGACATCATCTCACGTGATAAGTTTTCGTTTACACGTGACCAGATATCGATAACTTTGTTGTACTTTTCACCAGCCGTTACAAGACCTGATTGGAATTGTTGGTTGATTTCAGTAACTTCAGCTTCAGCTGATTCAATTATCTGTGCTTTAACCGGTGGGATAACTAAGTCATCAATACCGATAGAAACACCTGACTTCATTGCATAATGGAAACCGGTGTACATAACTTGGTCAGCAAAGATAACTGTATCTTTAAGACCTAGACGACGGTAACACTCATTCAATAAGCCAGAAATCTGCTTTTTACCTAGCGGCTGGTTGATTGACGCAAACGGCATGCCTTTAGGTAAAATTAGAGACAGAATCGCACGACCAACAGTTGTATCGATAACAGTAATAGTATCTTCTACTACGCCGTCTTCGTTTTTAACTGATTGGCTAATACGTACTTTCACAATTGCGTGAAGGTCTGCATTGCCACTGCGGTATGCTTTTTCTGCTTCTTTTGGATCTTTAAATATCGCGCCTTCGCCTTTAGCGTTAATGCGGTCACGAGTCATGTAATAAAGACCCAATACAACATCCTGTGAAGGAACGATGATTGGCTCACCATTCGCAGGAGATAGAATGTTGTTTGTTGACATCATCAATGCACGAGCTTCAAGCTGCGCTTCGATTGTTAACGGTACGTGTACCGCCATTTGGTCACCATCGAAATCGGCGTTATAAGCCGCACATACTAATGGATGCAAATGAATCGCTTTACCTTCGATAAGCACAGGCTCAAACGCTTGGATACCCAAACGGTGAAGTGTTGGTGCACGGTTAAGTAATACTGGATGTTCACGAATTACTTCGTCAAGTACATCCCATACTTCCGGAACTTCACGTTCAACCATCTTCTTAGCAGCTTTGATTGTCGTAGCCATGCCGCGACGTTCTAATTTGCCATAGATGAATGGTTTGAATAGCTCTAGTGCCATCTTCTTAGGAAGACCACATTGGTGAAGCTTAAGTGTAGGACCAACTGTGATTACAGAACGGCCTGAATAATCCACACGCTTACCAAGTAAGTTCTGACGGAAACGACCTTGCTTACCCTTGATCATATCAGCAAGAGATTTAAGAGGACGTTTGTTAGAACCTGTAATTGCACGACCACGACGACCGTTATCAAGTAGCGCATCTACCGCTTCTTGTAACATACGTTTTTCGTTACGTACAATAATGTCTGGTGCTGCTAAATCTAGTAGACGCTTAAGACGGTTATTACGGTTAATAACACGACGGTAAAGGTCATTTAGATCAGATGTCGCAAAACGACCACCGTCTAATGGTACTAATGGGCGTAGATCAGGTGGCAATACTGGAAGTACTGTCATGATCATCCACTCAGGGTTATTACCTGATTGGTGGAACGATTCCATTAACTTAAGACGTTTAGTGATTTTTTTACGCTTAGTTTCAGAGTTAATTGTTGGTAACTCTTCACGCATCTCAGCAATTAATTGAGCAAGATCAAGTTCACGAAGCAAGTCTAAAACTGCTTCAGCACCCATCTTAGCTTCAAACTCATCACCGTGCTCTTCTAGTGAATCTAAGTATTCTTCTTCACCTAATAACTGACCACGCTCAAGCGTTGTCATACCAGGTTCAGTTACTACGAATGATTCGAAGTAAAGAACACGTTCAATATCACGAAGCGTCATATCTAGCATTAAGCCAATACGTGACGGTAATGATTTTAAAAACCATATATGTGCAACTGGGCTCGCAAGGTCGATATGACCCATACGATCGCGTCGCACTTTAGTGAGTGTTACTTCAACGCCACACTTTTCACAGATCACACCACGGTGTTTAAGGCGTTTATATTTACCACATAAACACTCATAATCTTTCACTGGGCCGAAAATACGGGCACAGAATAAGCCATCGCGCTCAGGCTTGAAAGTACGGTAGTTAATAGTCTCAGGTTTCTTTACTTCACCGTATGACCATGAACGAACCATGTCTGGTGAAGCAAGACCAATGCGAATTGCATCGAATTCTTCGGTCTTATTTTGTTGCTTCAGAAACTTAAGTAAGTCTTTCACCTTAGCTCTCCTGTCGGAGTTAATCTTGAGGACGGATAATCTCGTCCCTACATTCTATTCAGCCGTAACAGATGCTGCAGCGTTAACTGCAGCATCTAATTGGCTTAATTTTCTTCCAACTCGATGTTGATACCCAGTGAGCGGATTTCTTTCAACAATACGTTGAACGATTCTGGCATACCTGGTTCCATTTTATGGTTACCATCAACGATGTTTTTATACATCTTAGTACGACCGTTCACGTCATCCGATTTCACTGTTAGCATTTCTTGTAGAGTGTAAGCAGCACCATAAGCTTCAAGTGCCCATACTTCCATCTCACCAAAACGCTGGCCACCGAACTGTGCTTTACCACCCAGCGGCTGCTGAGTAACAAGGCTGTAAGAACCAGTAGAACGTGCGTGCATCTTATCGTCAACCAAGTGGTTAAGTTTAAGCATGTACATGTAACCAACAGTTACTTGACGTTCAAACTGATCGCCAGTACGGCCATCATAAAGTGTAACCTGACCACTACGAGGATAGCCCGCAAGCTCAAGCATGTCTTTGATTTCGCTTTCTTTCGCGCCATCAAATGCAGGAGTAGCTATTGGTAAACCACCTTTTAAGTTTTCAGCTAGACGACGAATTTCGTCATCAGTGAAGCTAGCAATATCTACAACTTGGCGAGATTCGCCAATTTCGTATGCTTGCTTGATGAAGTCACGTAGCTCATGAAGCTCACGTTGCTCTTTCATCATCTCTTCAATACGTTCACCGATACCACGTGCAGCAAGACCCATATGTGTTTCAAGGATCTGACCGATGTTCATACGTGATGGTACACCTAGTGGATTCAATACGATATCTACCGTACGACCTTTGTCATCGTAAGGCATATCTTCTACTGGTACGATAGTCGAGATAACACCTTTGTTACCATGACGACCCGCCATTTTATCACCCGGTTGGATACGACGTTTAACAGCTAGGTATACTTTAACAATCTTAAGTACGCCTGGTGCTAAGTCATCACCTTGGGTAATTTTACGACGTTTGTTTTCAAACTTCTTATCGTATTCAGCTTTAAGTTCATCGTACTGTGCAGCAAGCTGCTCAAGCTCAGCTTGCTTGTCTTCTTCAGCAAGGCTTTGCGTAAGCACTTTTTCAGCATTTAGAGATGCAAGTTTATCTTCATCAAAACCAGCAGCTATAAGTAGCTTACGTGCACGGTCTAAAACGCCTGCTTCTAAAATACGGAACTCTTCGTTGAAGTCTTTCTTCGCTTCGCGAAGCTGCATGTCTTCAACTTCTAACGCGCGTTTATCTTTTTCAACACCATCACGGGTGAAAACTTGCACGTCAATTACAGTACCAGTTACAGAATTTGGTACACGTAAAGAGCTGTCTTTAACGTCAGACGCTTTTTCGCCGAAGATAGCACGCAGTAGCTTCTCTTCAGGTGTAAGCTGTGTCTCGCCTTTAGGAGTCACTTTACCTACTAGGATATCGCCGCCTTTAACTTCAGCACCAATATATACAACGCCTGATTCATCAAGCTTGCCTAGCGCAGACTCACCCACATTCGGGATATCTGCAGTGATCTCTTCTGGACCTAATTTAGTATCACGGGCAACACACTGTAGTTCTTGAATATGGATAGTCGTTAGACGATCTTCTTCAACTACGCGCTCTGATAACAAGATTGAATCTTCGAAGTTATAACCGTTCCATGGCATGAATGCCACGCGAAGGTTTTGACCAAGGGCTAAGTCACCTAAGTCAGTCGAAGGACCATCTGCTAACACGTCACCACGAGTAACCGGTTCGCCAACCATACAAGTTGGTTTTTGGTTAATACATGTATTTTGGTTTGAACGTGTGTATTTGGTTAAGTTGTAGATGTCGATGCCCGCTTCACCAGGAATGCGTTCTTCTTCATGTACATTTACAACGATGCGACTTGCGTCAGCATACATTACTTCACCACCACGTTTAGCAACGATAGTTACACCAGAATCTTTCGCTAGTGTTAACTCAATACCAGTACCTACTAACGGCTTATCCGCTTTCAATGTTGGTACTGCTTGACGTTGCATGTTTGAACCCATCAATGCACGGTTAGCATCATCGTGTTCTAGGAACGGGATAAGTGCTGCCGCTACAGAGATCACCTGTTGTGGTGATACATCCATATACTGCTGGTCCATGCGACCCATAAAGGTAGATTCACCTTTGTGACGACATGGGATAAGTTCATCAACAAACTCATTGGTTTCAGTTAAGTTTGAGTTCGCCTGTGCGATAACAAACTGACCTTCTTCAATGGCTGATAAATAATCAACTTCATCAGTTACAACACCGTCTACCACTTTGCGGTAAGGTGTTTCTAAGAAACCGTAGTCATTTGTACGTGCGTACGTAGACAACGAGTTAATTAGACCGATATTTGGACCCTCAGGAGTCTCGATTGGACATACGCGACCATAGTGAGTTACGTGAACGTCACGTACTTCAAAGCCTGCGCGTTCACGAGTTAGACCGCCCGGACCTAATGCAGAGATACGACGTTTATGCGTAACTTCTGATAGTGGGTTATTTTGGTCCATAAACTGTGATAACTGAGATGAGCCGAAGAACTCTTTAACAGCTGCCGAAATAGGCTTAGCGTTAATAAGATCTTGTGGCATTATCGCGTCAAGGTCACCTAAGCTTAAACGCTCACGTACAGCACGTTCAACACGTACTAAACCAACACGGAATTGGTTCTCAGCCATTTCGCCAACACTACGTATACGACGGTTGCCTAAGTGATCGATATCATCAACATCGCCTTGACCGTTACGAATAGCAATTAATACTTTCATAACAGACACGATGTCTTCTTTGCTTAATGTGCCAGGGCCTGTGTCTGTATCGTAACCAACACGGCTATTGAACTTCATACGACCTACAGTAGATAAGTCATAACGCTCTTCAGAGAAGAACAAGTTCTGGAATAAGGCTTCAGCCGCGTCTTTCGTCGGTGGCTCGCCTGGGCGCATCATGCGGTAAATTTCTACTAGTGCTTCTAAACGGCTGCTTGCAGAGTCAATGTTTAATGTATTTGACATGTAAGCACCGCTGTCCACTTCATTGATATATAACGTATCAATTTTAGTGTAACCGGCTTTAACCAATTCAGCCATTAGCTCTAGAGTTAGCTCGTCATTTGCATTTGCAATAACTTCACCAGTTGACTCATCAACATAGTTTTTAGCTACAATACGGCCAATGATGTACTCATGTGGTACTTCTAATTGCTTAATGCCTTTCTTTTCGATGCTCTTGATGTGGCGAGCCGTAACACGACGACCGCTTTCAACAAATACTTCACCGTCTTCGCTCTTGATATCAAAAGCGGCAGTTTCACCACGTAAACGCGAAGGTACAAGTTCCATAAGAACTTTACCATTCGTTACTTCAAACGTAGTGTTATCGAAGAACATATCTAGGATTTGTTCGCTAGAATACTCTAGTGCACGTAGGATGATAGACGCCGGTAATTTACGACGACGGTCAATACGTACATATAAGTTATCTTTTGCATCAAATTCGAAGTCTAACCATGAACCACGGTAAGGTATAACGCGTGCGTTATATAATACTTTACCCGATGAATGGGTTTTACCGCGGTCGTTATCAAAGAATACACCAGGGCTACGGTGTAGCTGAGAAACGATAACACGCTCTGTACCATTGATTACAAAAGTACCGGTATCTGTCATGAGCGGAATTTCGCCCATGTAAACTTCTTGCTCTTTAATGTCTTTAACTGTGCCTGGTGCTTCTTTGTCCATAACAACAAGACGCAGTTTCACGCGAAGTGGAGCAGAATAAGTCACACCGCGAATTTGACATTCTTTTACATCGAAAACTGGCTCACCAATACGGTAACTTACGTATTGAAGCTCAGAATTTCCCGAGTAGCTTTTAATAGGGAACACAGAACGGAAGGCAGCTTCCAAACCATGATCGCCATCAGCGTCCGGCACTAAGAATTTTTTAAACGATTCTAACTGTGTAGACAGTAAAAAAGGTATATCCAAAACTTGTGGACGTTTACCAAAATCCTTACGGATACGTTTCTTTTCAGAATAAGAGTAAGCCATGGGGTTCCTCAGCTTGCTGATCTTTGACCCGACCTGTTCTTGTAAGAACAGACTTAACTGGCAGCTATGCCAAGATTTTACAACATTTAACTGTTGTTCTAATTAGATCCCACTTTAACACTAGCAAACTATAAAGCGTTGAAAGTAAAGAAAAAACCAGATTTTATTTGAACTAAAAGAGTGCATCACTCTATAGCGCAAAAAGGCCGGTGATTAAATAATCACCAGCCCTTGCCTGATTTCTCAGGCAGCGAACTTAGCAAAAGCTAAATTACTTAACCTCAACTTCAGCACCAGCTTCAGTAAGATCTTTTGCAAGTGCTTCAGCTTCTTCTTTAGATACACCTTCTTTAACAGGTGTAGGAGCAGCTTCAACAAGAGCTTTCGCTTCTTTAAGGCCAAGGCCAGTTGCGCTACGAACAGCTTTGATTGCAGAAACCTTGTTAGCGCCAGCGCCAGTAAGGATTACGTCAAATTCTGTTTTCTCTTCAGCAGCTTCAGCAGCTGGACCAGCTACCATTGCAGCTGCAGCAGTTACGCCGAATTTTTCTTCCATTGCTTCGATAAGAGCAACAACGTCCATTACTGACATTTCAGCAATTGCGTCAAGGATTTGGTCTTTAGATACAGACATTACAAATTTCCTAATAATTAACGGACATTACGTCCAAATAAATTTTACACCGAAAGTGAGATTAAACAGCTTAAAATTAAGCAGCTTGCTCTTCTTTCTGTACACGTACTGCTTCAATTGTTTTACACAATTTGCCAGCAGACGCTTCTTTCATAGCACTCATTAAGCGTGCAACAGCTTCGTCGTATGTAGGTAATGTAGCAAGCATTGCTGCATCAACAACATTTCCTTCAAAAGCGGCCGTTTTAAGCTCGAATTTCTCATTCTTTTTCGCGAAATCTGAAAAGATACGCGCAGCAGCACCTGGGTGCTCTGATGAGAAAGCGATTAAGCTTGGACCAACAAATGAATCAGAAAGACACTCAAAATCTGTTCCTTCAAGAGCACGTTTTGCTAAAGTGTTACGGACAACTTTCATCCAAACACCATTTGCACGAGCTTCTTTACGAAGGGCAGTGATTGCGCCAACTGTTACACCACGAGAATCTGCAACAACTGCAGATAGAGCACCATTGGCTGCTTCGTTGACTTCAGCAACTATTGCTTTTTTGCCTTGAAGATTTAAAGCCATGGGTGTTACTCCTGGTTTAATGGGGATACCGATTATCGGATTCCCCTGTTCTACTCTTCCCTACCAAACAAGGTAGAGATGCTTTTTACGGCGAGAGCCAGAAGGATTAGGAAAAATCTATCTGGGGTCTACACCGTCTACGTAGGTGAATATTAAGGCCGAAGCCACCTACGGTCTTGGACGGAAGCCCAATTTATCGTTAACCCCGAAGGCTTAACGAAATTATGGACTTCAACCCGAATTCTTTACTTTGCCAATTAATAAATTAATCAACAAAATGGCGCGAAATTATAGTACAAATTTCACGCCATGTAAACACTGATTAAGCTACAGTTGTGCTTAAAGTGTTTTGGTCAACAGAAACGCCTGCGCCCATTGTTGTAGAGATAGTTACTTTCTTCAAGTAAACACCTTTAGCTTGAGAAGGTTTAGCCTTCTTAAGCGCAACAATTAGAGACTCAAGGTTTTGTTGTAATTGCTCTGCAGTGAAATCAACCTTACCAATAGTAGTATGGATGATGCCATTTTTGTCATTACGGTAACGTACTTGACCTGCTTTAGCATTTTTAACTGCTTCTGCAACGTTAGGCGTTACAGTACCAGTTTTAGGGTTTGGCATTAGACCACGTGGGCCTAAGATTTGACCTAGTTGACCAACAACACGCATAGCGTCTGGTGATGCAACAACAACGTCAAAGTTCATCTCGCCTTTTTTAACTAGTTCAGCAAGATCTTCCATGCCTACTAATTCAGCACCGGCTTCTTTTGCAGCTTCTGCATTAGCGCCTTGTGTGAATACAGCAACACGAACGTCACGACCAGTACCGTTAGGTAGTACAGTAGCACCACGAACGTTTTGATCAGATTTACGAGCATCGATACCAAGGTTAACGGCAACGTCAACACTTTCTACGAATTTAGCTGTCGCTAACTCTTTTAAAAGAGCAACTGCTTCATTGATTTCGTAATCTTTTGTTACTTCCACTTTTTCGCGGATAGTACGCATACGTTTAGTTAATTTAGCCATTTCTTAGTCCTCTACGTTCAAGCCCATCGCACGCGCAGAACCTGCGATAGTGCGAACCGCTGCGTCCATATCGGCAGCTGTAAGGTCAGTTCGTTTTGTCTCAACAATTTCTTCAAGTTGAGCACGAGTTACTGTGCCTACTTTATCAGTGTTAGGACGGCCTGAGCCTGACTTGATACCAGCAGCTTTCTTAAGTAAGTAAGCAGCAGGTGGCGTTTTCATGTCGAACGTAAATGAACGGTCACCGTAAACAGAGATCACTACAGGAACTGGAGCGCCTTTTTCGATAGACTCTGTACGCGCGTTAAACGCTTTACAGAATTCCATGATGTTTACACCGTGTTGACCTAGTGCAGGACCTACTGGAGGACTAGGATTAGCCATACCAGCGGCAACTTGTAGCTTGATTAGAGCTTCAACTTTTTTAGCCATTATAAATACCTCATTTGGTGGGTCTCAGCCTTGTGCGCGCGAGGACGCGTACTCTAACGGCTTCCCAGTTTAAAAATTGGTTTCGTACTTTTTGCACAGTAAAAATAAATTTTACCTTAATACAAAAAGGCCGCTGATTATAAGTTAATCAGCGGCCTTTTTCAAGCTTCATGCCAAAATTTAAATAAAAATTAGCGAAGCTTTTTTAATCAATTACTTATCTTGCTCAACTTGACCGAATTCAAGCTCAACTGGCGTAGAACGACCAAAAATAAGTACAGATACTTTTACGCGGCTCTTTTCGTAGTCAACTTCTTCAACTACACCACTGAAATCTGCAAATGGTCCGTCTGTAACGCGAACAACTTCACCTGGTTCAAATAATGTAGCAGGTTTAGGTGCTTCAGCATTTTCTTGAAGACGATTAAGAATGCGTTCTGCTTCTTTAGGAGTTATTGGAGCAGGACGATCAGACGTTCCACCAATAAAGCCCATTACACGTTCAGTGCTGTTCACTAAGTGCCAGCTTGCGTCATTCATATCCATTTGTACTAATACATAACCTGGAAAGAATTTACGCTCAGATTTACGCTTTTGGCCAGCGCGCATCTCAACAACTTCTTCAGTTGGTACTAGTATCTCACCAAAGCTCGATTCAAGACCTTCGATTTTAATGTGTTCAGTTAACGTTTGAGCTACACGCTTTTCGTAACCAGAAAAGGCTTGTACTACATACCAACGTAACTTAATTTCTTTGTTCTCGTTCTCATCCGACATGGGATCAGATCTCCAATCCAGTTAAAAAGCCTACAGCGCGGAATAAAATGCCATCTAATCCCCAAAGGATAAGTGCCATAATCACTGTTGCAACCATTACAATTAATGTCGTGTGGGTAGTTTCTTGGCGCGTTGGCCAAATAACTTTGCGTACTTCAATTCGAGCTTCTTTAGCGAAAGCAAGAAAGTTACGTCCCTTAAATGTTTGCGAGGCAATTGCTAATCCGGCCGCTATTGCAACAACAACGCCGATAGCACGTAGTAGTACAGATTGATCTGCATACATGTGATTACCAACAACTGCGCCTGCAAGTAGCGCGATTGCTACTAACCACTTTACTGACTCCATCGCACTTGATGGTGTTTCTACATTCGTGCTCATAATATTATTACCTTAACTACAGACACAACAACCCTACACTACGGTAAGGTTAATCCATTAAAATCTAAACTTAAAAACAGACTTAATTTAAACCGGTTTTTAATCTCAGACTACTCAAACCACAAGTAAAACTGGCAGGGGCGGAGAGATTCGAACTCCCAACCATCGGTTTTGGAGACCGCTGTTCTACCAATTGGAACTACGCCCCTGCAAAGTGGATGCCTATTATACTTACGCAGTCCATTAACACAAGCCTAAAAGATACCCACATTGGAAAATCTCGGCATTGCATTAAAAAATCAATCTTAACATTGATTAAAAAGCAGTTTATGATTGTCCAAATTATAGGGACTCACAATTAGATGGGAAGTCTGTGAAAGCAATAAAAACAATCATAAGATATAAAATTATTAGCTTTTTATTATTATTTCATATTAGTTCTTATGCCCTGCCATTGTACTTAGATACATATACAAATGAACAAGGTTTATCACAAAATTCAATTACCTGCAGTACCACTGATGAAAAAGGGTTTCATTGGTTTGCTACCCAAGGTGGCTTAAACCGATTTGATGGGTATGAATTTAAGCACTATAAATTCAATCCTTCACAACCTAGTATTTCGGGAAATTGGATTACGGACTGCCTGAATTTAGGAAACGGCCACATTTGGTTTGCTACAACAAGTAATGGACTTAACTTATTAAATACTGAAACAGGAAGTTTTAGTGTTTTTAACCAGTACTCAACCCCTCCTATTACAAACGAACGTATTTCATCAATTTCTTCTAATTCGCCACAAATCATTTGGATTGGTCACGATAAAGGGCAACTTACTCGTTTAGATACATACACAGGTACTACCGAATTATTTTCTTATCAGGGCACGAATCACTTAAATGTTGTTTTTAAGGATGTGCTTTTTGATGATCAAAAAAACCTTTGGTTAGCAAGTAGTATCGGGCTGATTAAGTTCGATACACAAACACATCGGTTCGAACATATATCTAATAGCCCTGAACAGCTCTGGCAATTAAAAAAAGCAACAAACGGCAAATTTATTATAGGAGGCAAGACTGGTCTAAGTGTTTTTGACTCAAACACACTCGCATTTTATAACTTTGAGCAACTCAAAAATGTTTGGGTCACAGATATACTTTTTGATGATGAAAAAAAATTATGGGTAAGCACTTATGGTCATGGTCTTTATTACCAAGCTACAGATAATTTATTAAGTAGCGAGTTTCATCAACTTACTCACTCTCCAGATTTAAAACATGGCTTAGCTAACGATCACCTATTATCACTTTACCAAGACCCTCAAGGCATTATTTGGATTGGTACAGACGGCTATGGATTACATCGCTATGATAAAAGGCAGACTCAGTTTGGTCATCAAAAACATCAAAGCAATAACCCAGCTTCTATCTCGAATGACTTTGTAAGAGCAATACTCAAAGACAGTAACAACTTACTTTGGGTGGGTACGCGCGACGGACTTAACAAACAAACTGACACAGGATTTAAACGCTATAAAACAGATAAAAATCAAGATGTAGGCTTAACTAATAACAATATATTTAGTCTTTATGAAGATGCCAATAAACGCGTATGGATAGGCACATACGGAGGTGGTTTACTGCTTTACAACCCAATTAATGATAACTTTTCGGCTTTTACTGTGCAAAGCCATCAACTCAGTAGTAACCGTATTTATGCAATCGAAGGTGATCTAAGTGGTAATTTATGGCTGGGCAGTAACGAAGGCTTAACGCGATTTAATCCCGATACTTTACAGGTTACAAATTTTAAATACACCGCAGATAAAAATAGTATCTCAAATAATACTGTTTTTAGTATTACTTATGACAGCGACAACAATGCTATATGGGCAGGAACCCGCGCAGGGTTAAATAAACTTTCTTTACATGATGAAACATTCACTCATTACCAAAGCGATCTTAAAAAGCCTAATAGTTTAACGCATGACATGGTTACATCCTTGCATTTACAAGATAAAAACACTTTATGGGTAGGTACTTTTGGCGGGCTCAATAAATTAAATATCCAAACAAACAAAGTAATAAACATTACAGAGTTTGATGGCTTACTTAACGATAATATTTTTGCAATTAAACAAGATAGCAGCGGTTACTTGTGGCTAAGCAGCAACCAAGGCCTAACCCGTTACGCTCCTCAAACCCAACAAATGCAGCATTTTTTACCCGCAAACGGTATACAGCATCATTCTTTTATTTTAGGTGCCGCTTTTCAAGCAGATGACGGCGAGCTATTTTTTGGTGGTATTAACGGTTTTAATCAATTTGATCCGTTAAAACTAACCCTAGCAACTCAACCCCCAGAGCCCGTTATTACAGACTTACTTATTTATAACCAGTCAGTCGCGACGCAGCAATATATAAAAAACAAGACCCAAACGGCTAAGCTTATAAGCTATACAGACAGACTCTTTTTTAAAGAAGAAGATGGTGTTATCGGCTTTAAATTTTCTGCTTTAAACAGTGCAGAGCCCCCTTATCAATACCAATATGCTTACAAGTTAGCTGGGTTAGATAAGCAGTTTTTATACGCAAACAAAAACCAGAGGCAAGTTAGTTATTCTCAACTTCCCGCTGGAAGCTATCACTTTATTGTAAAAGTTAAAGATCAATACGGTCAATGGAGTGATGATAAAACAATGGTTGCGCTTAAAGTTACTCCACCTTGGTGGAAGAACAATGTTGCCTATGTCACTTACATCATGATCGTATTATTTATAATGTGGTTAATTATAACAGCAAGGTATAGAGCTAACGTTGCAGAGCAAGCAAACTTAAAAGAGAAAGAACTTAGCAACTTAAAAACCCAACTATTAGATAATGTTAGCCATGAACTTAAAACACCATTGAGCTTAATATTAGCGCCACTTGAGAGTTTACAAAAAAGCCATAAGGATTCAGACACCCAACAAAAACTAGCGATGATTCAACGTAATAGCTATAAGCTATTGGATCAAATAAACCAACTTTTACAGCTCAGTCAGCGCCCAAGCACAGCAGTGAAACACGTCACACCCTATGCTATAAAGCCGGTAGTTAAACAATTAATTGAAGATTTCACCCCTTTATTTAAACAAAAAAATATTACGTTCGAGTTTGAAGATTTAACACAAAAAACTATTCCCATTAAATTAGAGCTAAATCATACAATTTCTATTATCAGTAACTTATTGAGTAACGCACAAAAATACACTCCAAACACTGGCAAAGTATTACTTCAGCTATTAACTCAAAAACAAAAATTAATCATCACAGTCTCAGATACTGGTGTTGGTATAGATAAAGAGCACCTTGAGACCGTTTTTCAACGATTCACACGTATAGATACGAGTAATCAAAGTGGTAGCGGTATTGGCTTAGCGCTGGTGAAGCAGCTAGTTGAGCAATATGGAGGAACTATTGAACTTAAAAGTGAATTAAACAAAGGAAGTTGTTTTACTGTTTCACTCCCAACAACTCAAACAGACGAAACCTCTAACCTCACTGCTCTTGCTGTGTCTAAAAACAATAATCTATGTGCAGTAAAAAGTAATAAGATTCTTATTATTGAAGACAACGATGAAATGCGTGATTTAATAACGTCACTATTTATTAGTAGCTTCACGTGTATAAGTGCAGCTAACGGAGAGCTAGGTTTAGCTTTATGTAAAAACGAAATGCCTGACTTGGTAATAAGTGATGTAATGATGCCCGTTATGGATGGCTATCAGTTTATTAAAGCACTGCGCACCGACACGGCTATTAGCCATATTCCGGTGTTATTACTTTCAGCAAAGGCAGATACGCACAGTAAATTAAAGGGCCTAGACTTACTTGCTGATGACTATTTGAGTAAACCTTTTGAGCCGCAGCTGTTACTCAGCCGTGTTCAAGGGTTATTAACGATTAGAGAAGTACTTAATCAACATTTAAAACAACAACTACCTGCTTTATCACAAACAACCCAGCTCGACCCACAAATGGCGCAAAGTAAAGATTATGTATTTACCGAGCGTGTAAAAACGACAGTAAAAGAGCATTACCAAGACGAAGCATTTAGCGTAGAAGAATTTGCAGCAGCGCTCTACCTTAGCCCTCGCGCTTTACAATTAAAAATGAAAGCCTTGTACAACCTAACACCAAGCGATTACATTCGAAATATTCGTTTAGAATTTGCACAAGAGCTTTTAAAAAATAGTGAGCTTGCAATTGGCCTAGTAGCACAGCAAGTTGGCTTTAATTCACAAAGCTACTTTGCCCGGTGCTTTAAAGCAAAATATAATATGTCCCCAAAACAGTTTCGCGAACAATCCTGATAAATTTCGCCTGTGTGACTAAACATTTCGCACCAGTACTATTATTAACCTACTGATTTAACTAAATTAACATGAATTTAAATATTAAAGGTAATGCACTGCATTTCCTTTAAGCATATTAATTAAGGACAGTCATATGTTAAAAGCACCACAAAAACTATTATTAACGGCACTATTAACTACCACTCTGAGCGCTTGTCAAAGCACCTCCACAAATGTTACGTCAGGTCAAAATTCACCAGACATAAACACTGTCGCCCAAGAACAATACAATGGGCCCAAAGCTCGTATTGCTGTTGCACGCTTTACCGACAAATCAAACAACTCAAAATGGTGGCGTAAAGAAATAGGCGACGGTATGGCTGATCAATTAACTACGGCACTCGTATCAACAAATCGCTTTATTGTTTTAGAGCGCCAAGCGCTTGATGCTGTTTTATCAGAACAAGACCTAGCAGCCTCAGGTCGCGTTAGTGCATCATCGGGTGCCGCTTATGGTGAGATTGAAGGCGCTGAAATAGTCGTTATTGCAGCGGTAACTGAATTTGATGACGATAGCTCTGGTGCAAGTGTTGGCAGTGGCGGCTTTATGGGTGATGTATTTAGCTCTGTATCCGCTGGTTTCTCAGGCTCTCATATGGCGATTGATCTTCGTCTAATAGATACACGCACATCACGCATTTTAGCTGCAACAAGTGTTGAAGGTGGCAGTAAAGATTTTGACTTTACTGGAGCCGCAACCAACTTTGGTGGCGCACTTGTTGGCGGTAATATTAGTGGATGGTCTGATACCCCTAAAGAAAAAGCCCTTCGTGAAGTTATTATTAAAGCGGTTGAGTTTTTAGAAACTAAAATTCCAGATACTTACTATCGCTATAACAGTAATAACACTTTAGCATCGGGTTACACTGCGCCGCCACCGGCAGCTGTACAAGCAAAAACAGCCAGCAAGAGCGCTGTAACAGTTGATGTACCCACTCATAGAATGCCACATTATGAAAAGATGGATTTAGCAATGTCGCGCCTAAGCTTGGTATGTTTGGGTTACCTAAGAAACCAGCCTGATTACGAAGAATTTGAAACACAGGATGTTGAGTACGATCGTAAAACAGTTATCGCACTTCGTGAGTACCAGCAAGACAAAAAACTAAAGGTAACGGGTTTAGCTGATGAAACAACTAAAAAGTCACTTGATGATAGTGGTTGTATTGCTAAAACGAACAAATCAAGCCTCGAAAGTATAGGCAACATGTTCAAGTTTAATTAATAAATATTAGCTTTAAGTTTAAAATGAAAAACGGCTGTTACTTAGAGCCGTTTTTCAATCTATACGTAATAACTCACCACGATAAAAATCACACACTAACCAAATTTGCTCAAATTGATAGGTTCTTGGAAAGTTAAGGTCATTGATCACAGCTTCAAAGTCAGCTTTGTGCCAAATAGTACTGGCGTTACGAATAACAAGCCAAGTACGCTCTGAATAATAACGTTTTTTCGCTTTTTGTTTCAGCAACCGCTCTAATGCAGCCCGCAATCTGTGTTCACTTGGCTTTTGTGCCATATCTGCCAAATCTCGTTGCATTTGCATTGACAACGATCGTCCTAAAACAGCCATCGCTTCTGTTTCGCTGGCATATAAATGAGCAATTTCTATATCAAGCTGTTCACTCTCTTGATAACAACTAACGTCAGGTTTATTAGGCTCATTATGCCAAATGTTGCGCATATGAACACCCAACTGCTGCTCATAGCAACGTAAAAACAATTTAGCAGCATCATGCTCTAACTGACGTTTTTCCTCATCACTGCTGCGTTTCATTCAACACCTTGTAAACATCATTCAGCAAACTTGAAGCACCAAACCTAAATGTATTTGCTTGTAAATAATCATCCCCCATTATTGCGCGTGCTAGCGCTAAATAATCACTGGCATCGGCAACAGTTTTAACACCGCCGGCAGCTTTAAAGCCCACACGTTTATCCGAGTTTTTAATGGCTGTTAGCATAATTCTTGTTGATTCAAGGGTTGCATTAATGGCCACTTTACCCGTACTGGTTTTTGCAAAATCGGCACCACCTTCAATTGCCAATTGAGTAGCCTGCGTTATTAGCGCTTCGGTTTTTAGCTCACCGCTTTCTATTATTACTTTTAGTTGGGCGCGCGACCCACATGCTTTTTTACTTTCGCTTACATAACTAAGTACTGTTTGAACATCGCCCGCAATTAACTTTTTATAAGGAATAACCAAATCAATTTCGTCAGCGCCGCGCTCTATTGCAATAAGTGTTTCGTTAATTACATCACTCAGTGGCGCATCACCCGTTGGAAAGTTAGTGACCGTTGCAACTTTTACGTGGTTAAGCTCACGCGCTGCGAGTGCTATTTTTGCATCATCAACAAAGTCGCTATAAACACATACAGCGGCAGGCGTACCTAAGGTAGGATTTATGCTATCAACAAGTGCTTGAATGCTTTTGGTGGTATCGCTGGTGTTTAAGCTTGTTAAATCCATCAGTGCGACTGCTAATGCGGCATCTTTTTGGTGTTGTGTCATTAGAGCTCCGTTGCTTATGTAATACCAATTTTATTAAAAACATAATCATTTTAGCGTATTAAATAACTCACTAACTACGTTAAAAATTATTTATATAGAACAACTATGTATCATAATTTTAGCCTTGTTATTGAGCTATTTTCTCGTCGCTATAATAAATCACTAATTTAATGCAATTGGTATAAGTACAAAATAGAATATGCTTCCATATTAACAAATTAAACCAAACTCGCTATAGCTCATAACCAAACACTATAAGCTGGTTATTTTACTTGTAACTCGGCGCAATCCCTTGTTAACTAGCTCTTAGGCCTAAAAAGCCTACCTATTATAACTTTTGGCTATATCAACTTGGTTTTAATTATTTTTTACTTATTGATAGCCGCTATATTCTGCTTATCAGAATAAAGCGTTTTCTTATATTTGAATTTGTTTAGGGGTCTTATTAACGTGCAGTATTTACCTATCTTTACCAAACTCGACAACAAACCAGTATTGGTTGTTGGCGGTGGAGAGGTCGCATTACGCAAATGTCGCGCGTTTTTAAAAGCGAGAGCGAGCGTTACTTTAGTAGCACCTTGGTTTTGCGACGAACTAAAAGAACATGCACATAATAATGAAGTAACGCTTATTGATGCTTATTTTGATGAATCGCATCTCGATGGCAAAATGCTTGTTATTGCAGCAACCGACCGCGATGAAGTAAACAACAACGTATTTGAACTTGCCAATGCCCGCAATGTATTTGTAAACGTGGTTGATGACCAACCTAAATGTACGTTTATATTCCCATCCATTGTTGACCGCGACCCAATTACGATTGCTATATCAAGTGCAGGCACAGCGCCGGTACTTGCACGTCGCTTACGCGAAAAGCTCGAAACCCTTATTCCGCATCATATTGGCCCTCTTGCAACACTTGTCGGTGGCTTTAGAGACAAAGTAAAAAAACGCTTTAAACACTTTTCTGACCGCCGCCAATTTTGGGAAGGCGTGTTCGACTCATCTGTCGTGAGTAAAGTACAAACCGGTGATACCCAAGCCGCGCAGCAGCAACTAGAGCAAATGCTAGATGCTAAAGCAGAACCTGAAGGCGAAGTATATGTAGTAGGTGCAGGCCCTGGCGATCCAGAGCTTTTAACACTTAAAGCACTACAACTTATGCAACAAGCCGATGTGGTTGTATACGACTTTTTAGTGTCTGACGAAATTATGGAATTAGTGCGCCGCGATGCTGACCTTATTTGTGTAGGCAAACGTTTGGGCGATCATAGTGTTGTTCAAGACGACACCAACCAAATGTTGGTCGACCTTGCTAAACAAGGCAAAAAAGTGTGCCGCATTAAAGGTGGTGACCCGTTTATTTATGGTCGTGGTGGCGAAGAAGTACAAGTACTGGCTGCTAACAACGTAAATTATCAAATTGTACCAGGTATTACAGCCGCTGCAGGTTGTAGTGCGTATGCGGGTATTCCGCTTACGCATCGAGACCATGCACAGGCCATTCAATTTGTAACTGGCCACTGTAAAAAAGACGGCCAAGAACTTGATTGGCAATCGCTGGCAAAAGCAAATCAAACGCTTGCTATTTACATGGGCGTAATTAAATCGCCGCACATACAAAGCGAGCTTTTAAAGCATGGCCGCAAAGCCGACACACCTGTTGCCATTATCGAAAACGGTACACGCAAAAATCAGCGTGTAGTAACAGGCCAACTAGGCGAACTTGCCGACTTAATTGAACGCAACAGCATTATATCGCCTGCGCTACTCATTATTGGTGAAGTAGCCGCCCTGCACTCGCAACTAGCGTGGTTTGGGAAAAACGAACAAACAAGCAGCTTTGCACAGCCGCTAACAGATGTATCAAATACATAATCGAATTTTAAATTTGTAACTTTTTAATCATTTTAGTAGGACGACTAACAATGGCTTTAACTCACCTTCAGCAACTTGAAGCTGAAAGTATCAAAATCATGCGCGAAGTCGCCGCTGAGTTTGAGAACCCAGTAATGCTTTACTCTATTGGTAAAGATTCGTCGGTACTTTTGCACTTAGCGCGTAAAGCATTTTACCCTGCAAAAATTCCGTTTCCGTTATTGCACGTAGACACCAATTGGAAGTTTCGTGAAATGATTGAGTTTCGCGACCGTATAGCTAAAGAATACGGTTTTGACCTACTGGTACACAAAAATCCAGAAGGCATTGAAATGGGTGTAGGCCCGTTTACGCATGGCTCGGGTAAACATACCGACATAATGAAAACCCAAGGCTTAAAGCAAGCACTTAACAAATATGGTTTTGATGCTGCATTTGGTGGCGCACGCCGCGACGAAGAAAAGTCACGCGCAAAAGAGCGTGTTTACTCGTTCCGCGACAAACACCACCGTTGGGACCCTAAAAACCAACGTCCTGAGCTTTGGAACACTTATAACAGCCAAGTTAATCCGGGCGAAAGCATTCGTGTTTTCCCGTTATCTAACTGGACTGAGCTTGA
This sequence comes from Pseudoalteromonas sp. NZS71, assembly GCF_015864715.1. Taxonomy (NCBI): domain Bacteria; kingdom Pseudomonadati; phylum Pseudomonadota; class Gammaproteobacteria; order Alteromonadales; family Pseudoalteromonadaceae; genus Pseudoalteromonas; species Pseudoalteromonas sp. NZS71. The sequence continues at coordinate 24,957 of NZ_JADYWS010000007.1, forward strand.
TATTTGGCAATACATTTACCAAGAAGACATCGACATGGTGCCGCTTTACCTAGCAAAAGAGCGCCCTGTTGTTGATCGCGATGGCACCCTAATTATGGTTGACGATGAGCGTATGCCACTTAACGAGGGTGAAGTACCGCAAATGAAATCTGTACGTTTTCGTACATTAGGCTGCTACCCACTTACCGGTGCAGTTGAGTCAACAGCAAGTACTTTAACCGAAATTATTGAAGAAATGCTGCTATCTACGTCATCTGAACGTGAAGGTCGTGTTATTGACCATGATTCAGCAGGCTCAATGGAGAAGAAAAAACGTGAGGGGTATTTTTAATGTCTAGCCAAAATAACGATACATTTAACGAAGTAAAAGAAATAGGCATAGACGCCTACCTAGCACGCCAACAAGATAAAAGCTTATTGCGTATGCTTACGTGTGGCAGCGTAGATGACGGTAAATCAACATTGATTGGCCGCCTACTGCACGACAGCCACCAAATTTATGAAGATCAGCTAGCAGCCCTTCATAAAGATAACGAAAAAGTAGGTAATGCAGGTGAAGATCTTGACCTTGCATTATTAGTTGATGGCCTACAAGCTGAGCGCGAGCAAGGCATTACCATTGACGTAGCGTACCGTTACTTTTCAACGGCTAAGCGTAAATTTATTATTGCCGACACACCTGGTCACGAGCAATACACACGCAACATGGTAACGGGTGCATCAACAAGTGATGTCGCCATTATTTTGGTTGATGCGCGTTACGGCGTACAAGTACAAACTAAGCGCCATAGCTTTATTTGTGACTCGCTGGGCATTAAGCAGTTTGTTGTTGCCGTTAATAAAATGGATATCGTTGATTTTGACGAAACCGTGTATGAAAAAATTAAGGCCGATTACCTTAAATTTGCTGAGCAACTTAACGTATCAAACATTAAGTTTGTGCCTATGTCGGCGCTTAAAGGCGACAACGTAGTAACTCGCTCTGCTCATACACCGTATTACACCGACAAGCCGCTACTTGAATTACTAGAAGATTCGCCAGCAGCCGAAACAGATACAGGCTTTGAAGCGCGCCTACCGGTGCAATATGTAGTGCGTCCTAATTTAAACTTCCGTGGTTTTCAAGGCACACTTACGTCGGGCAAGATACACGTAGGCGATGCAATAAAAGTATTACCGTCGGGTAAAACATCAAGCATTAAAGAAATTGTTACCTTTGATGGCAACCTAGACAGCGCAGAAGCAGGCCAAGCAATTACCGTTACCCTAAATAACGAAATTGATATTAGCCGAGGCGACGTAATAGTACCTGCAAATTCAACGGCTGTTGTTACTAACCAGCTGCAAGCTAAAATTGTGTGGATGCATGAGTCGCCATTAGTGTTAGGTAAAAGCTATAACCTAAAGCTAGGCAGTAAAAACACCTCAGCTATTGTTACAAAAATTGATTACACGATTGATGTAAACACGCTTGAACACGGCACTGCCGATTCACTACAGTTAAACGAAATTGCGATTGTAACGCTTGAACTAACCGAAACTATTTTGGCAGACGAGTACCACAGCAATCATGAAACAGGCTCGTTTATCCTAATCGATCGCTTATCAAACTTAACGGTTGCTGCGGGCATGATTGAACAAGTACTGCAAAGCCAAGCACAGCAAAGTAACTTTAGCGAATTTGAAGTTGAATTTAACAGCTTAGTACGCAAGCACTTTCCGCATTGGCAAGCGCGTGATATTTCTAAGTTATAAGTTAACTTTAGCCTGTTAGGAATTTAAAAGCATGGTAGAACAGCTCGTTTTAACAGGCATTATGCTTACCTTAGTCGGGTGCCTTTTTGGCACCCGTATTAATCCAGCATGGTTATTTGTAAGCGCCATTGGCACCAGCTACTTAGCAGGGCTAATCGATCTTGAAAGCATGTTAATTAATTATGCTAACCCGTCGCTAATCACCTTAGTACTATTGGTGTTAGTGTCGACCGCAATAGAAAAAACCACCCTAATTCAAAAGTTAGCGCAATCGCTATCTAAAGGTAGTTTAGTAAAATCGGTAACGAAATTGGGGTTATCAACCGCCTTTTTATCGTCGTTTACTAACAATACCGCCGTTGTTGCATCGCTTATTACCGCGATAAAAGACAACCCTAATCACTCCCCTTCAAAGCTATTATTACCGCTGTCGTACACTGCTATTTTGGGCGGCACCATTACGCTTATTGGTACATCAACCAACTTAATCGTCAATGGCTTTGCAGTCGATGCGGGCATGGAACCGCTGGGCTTTTTTGACTTTACCTTAGTGGGTTTAGGCGCGCTAAGCGTAGGCCTAATTACCATTTTAGTGATGCTTAAATACTTACCCGACAACGGTAAAAGCGACCAAGAAGTCGTGCCTTTTTACCTAGAAGGTAAAGTACAAGCAAACTCAAAGTTAATAGGCCAAACCGTTGAAGAAAACGGCCTGCGTGATTTAAAAGACTTATTCCTCGCTGAAATTATTCGCGATGGCAGCCGCATTTGCGCAGTCACCCCGCAGCAAATTATTCAAAAAGATGACGTGCTACTGTTTGTAGGTGACATAAAATCGGTGCCATTACTTACCCGTTTCGACGGCCTAAAAGTAGTACACGAGAATCATCAAAAAGACATAGAACACTTAGTAGAAGTAGTAGTAAGTCAGTCTTCGAAATTTATTGGCAAAACCGTAAAAGAAGCCCGCTTTAGAGAACAGTTTCATGCAGCCGTTATTGCCATTCGCCGTGGTCACGACCGCTTACAAGGCGGCCTTGGGCAAGTGCAATTACAAGCTGGCGACTCGCTTATACTTGCCCCAGGCAAAAACTTTTACACCTTGCCTAATTTAAAGCGCGAATTTGTGTATATTTCAGGGTTTGACTTACAAGCCCACCTTGCACCTAAACAATCAAACATTGTGCTACTGTGCTTTGCCGCAGTACTGGGTTTAAGCATTATTGGCATAGTGCCGCTGGTTAAAGGCTTATTAGTATTACTGATTGGCTTAATGCTCAGTGGCACCATAAAACTTAACGAAGTAAAACGCCGTTTTCCTATCGAGTTATTAGTGGTAGTAGGCAGCGCCATTGGCCTTGCCAAGTTAATGATAGGCACCGGACTTGCCGGGCAAATATCCGACGCCATGTTTATGGTACTTGGCGACTTTGGTCCTTACGGCGCATTTATTGCCATATTTTTAATGACCGTATTATTTACCGAGCTTATTACTAATAACGCAGCAGCTGCCTTGTCGTTCCCTGTTGCTTACTCGCTCGCGGTTGGTTTTAATGTAGACCCGCTACCATTTATTATGGCGGTTGCCTTTGGCGCATCAGCCAGCTTTATATCGCCATTTGGGTATCAAACTAACCTAATGGTTTATAGCGCGGGTAACTATCGCTTAAAAGATTACATAGTGATGGGCTTACCCCTTTCTATTATTTATTCAATCACGGTATTAACCTTGATCCCGCTGGTATTTCCGTTTTAATACCTGCGCTCACAGCATAAGAGACTCTCACTATGGATGAAAATATAGTTTGGCATAACTACGCAACTACAAAAGCACAGCGTAGTGAGCAAAAAAAACATAAGCCCGCTATTTTATGGTTTACCGGCTTTTCAGGCTCTGGCAAAAGCACCGTAGCAAACGCACTAGAAGCGGCGCTTAATCAGCAAGGTACGCACACTTACCTGCTCGATGGCGACAACGTACGCCACGGTTTATGTAAAGACCTAGGCTTTAGCGACGAAGACCGCATTGAAAACATACGCCGCGTAGGCGAAACCGCTAAATTAATGACCGATGCTGGCTTGTTAGTACTTACTGCGTTTATATCGCCTTTTAGAGCAGAACGCGACATGGTGCGTAACTTAGTAGACGACGGCGAATTTATTGAAGTATTTATCGATACCCCACTGGATGTATGCGAAAGCCGCGATCCAAAAGGCTTATACAAAAAAGCCCGCGCTGGAGAGATAAAACACTTCACTGGTATCGATTCAAGCTACGAAGTGCCAAACAATCCAGAAATAATTTTAGATACAAGTAAAAACACCCTAGACCAATCGGTTACACAACTGATAACGTATCTAAAACAAAAGCACATAATATAGGTTAACCCCATGAATCAAACCGAACTGCTAGAAGAAACCCTCATCCTTGCCCGCAAAGCAGGCCAAGCGATAATGGGAATTTACGAAAAGGACTTTAACGTTGAGTACAAAGCCGATGAAAGCCCCGTAACCGACGCCGATTTAGCAGCTCATAAACTGATTGTGGCAGGGCTTCAACAGCTCACACCCGACATTCCAATACTCAGTGAAGAAAATGCCGACATAAGCTGGGATGTACGCCAAACGTGGAAAAGCTACTGGTTAGTTGACCCAATCGACGGCACTAAAGAATTTATTAAAAAGAACGGTGAATTTACCGTAAACATCGCCCTAATTAAAAACGGCACTCCTATTTTAGCCGTAGTAGATGCACCTGCCCTTGGCGTATCGTACTTAGCCGCCGAAGCTATTGGCGCATTTAAAGATAAAGGCGATGAGCGAATTGAGCTTAAAGTAACAACTAAACCTAACAAAGGGTTAATTCGTGTTGTAGGTAGCCGCTCGCACCCATCACCCGATTTAGCCGAGTTTGTGAAACGCTTTGATGAGGTTGAAATGGTGTCTAAAGGCAGCTCACTAAAGCTGTGTTTAGTCGCTGAGGGCAGCGCCGATATTTACCCGCGCTTAGGTCCAACTTGCGAATGGGATACAGGTGCAGGCCATGCAATCGCCGAAATAGCCGGTGCTAAAGTCACTAAGCTTGATGGCAGCCCGCTTATTTATAACACCAAAGATGAATACTTAAATCCGTATTTTATTGTAAGTGCGATAGAAGAGTAAGCGCAGTTTTGAGTGGTTAGCTATCGGTTGTCAGCAAGACAAGTGATAGCTTTTGCTACAATAGGACTTTATATTAACTATTGAATTTGAAGCTTTCTAGCATTTCTATCCTCTGCTTTAAACTCTCTAGATCAATCGAATTTCGAAACCCGTCAAAACTTTTTGTTAATTGTACTACATCATATGAATAGCTCTGTTCTTCTGTACTAGCACTTTCATCAGAACTTATATCTTCATGGTACTTTAGCGCTTCTCCAATATTACCGTGGTATCTATCATTTTTTGCTCCAATTAAAGAGCTTTCAATTACTGCGCACGCTCTAGAATCTATTGATTTCAAATTAGGGGTTATTTTATGAAGAACTTTAATCAGCTTTTCTGGTGTATCTCCTCCATTAATATACCCACTATAACTTTCGTAATAGTACTCTTTAGCAACAATCAAGAATGCTAACAAGTCAGGGTAAAGATATACATCTTCCGCTGTAGATTTAACTACTAAATTTACTTTCGCAAATAACTGTTCTACTTCCCTTAAAGACAGTTTTTTAGCTTTCGCCAATAATTTAAAGGTATTCTTTAAGTGATCTTTTTCGTATCTAAATGATTGGTATTGAGTTCTTTTTTGAAAGAAAATATCAAACTCAAATATTTTATAAAGCTGTTCAATAAATGCGTCTAAATCACTCTCAGGCAAAATATACTCAATATCAATAAACCGCCTAAGATAACCCATTGCTTCAAACCCTGCACCATAGACCCCTTTAACGCTATGAGACAGTTGAAGTTTGTCCATTGCAATTACAAATACAAGACCTTCAATATCTAAAAGATGTTTTATTCTCTCTAGTAACTCAATTGCATAAGTAGGTCTGCACCGATCCAATTCATCAATAATAATAAATAATTGGCTTGTAGCTCCATCTTCATTTTTTAAAGCTTTTGATACATTCTCTTTAAAAGAAGTAATAGCCTCTTTACTCTTTGTATAATCATCCAAAAAATCTTTAGATAATCCCTCCGTGAATTTGGCTGCTTCAGCTTCAATTATTTTTTCAGCGTCAATTATTCCAGCAGTAGCAAGCTTTACTAACACGGGTAAACCTTTTTTTAAAATTTGTGCACCTGCACTCTTTGCATTAACCCATGCTTTACTTTTCTCTTTATCTCCCTCAACAAGAGACTCTATTTTTTTATTAACCTCGCCCAGAAATGCTTGCAGTGGATCATTAACGAAATCAGTTTCCCAGGCACTAAAGTAAATTGCCGAACAATCATTTATTTGTAGGTTAGCTTTTAACATCTCCAAAAATGTAGTTTTACCTTGCCCCCAAGGAGCATTCACGGATAAAACAATCGGTGAGCTAATGTTTTTGAGGAGTGTAGTAAAGTTTTCGACATGAGGTTTTCGTCCAAGCTTGTCATTCTCAAAAGGGTCGTTTGGATCAATAATTATTTTATGTGATTTAAATTCCATTTATGTATTCTTCTCCGATTCCAGCATTGAAAGGTCAACTCAAAAAAACTAATCTTATATTCACATCAGAAAGCTCTAATGTAAACATTGCTTATCAATAGGGATGTGCAAGCAAGCTATGCGTTTTTATTACCTTCTCGATTACTACGTACCCCACTCAGAATAACTCCTTTAGGATCAGGTCTTGCTTTTAGTTTAGGGCGAAAGCCAAAAAGAATGACCTAATCCAATTTACTAAGTACTTGCCATTAATTGAAAGCTTTTTAAAAGCGACAACCCTTAACGATTTTGCTGGGCGATAAAAGCAAGCGAGTGCTGATTGAATAAGTCAGGGCGTTCCACATTACAGACATGGCCGCAATGGTGAATAGTTTGCAGTACGCTATTTTTATGGCGCTTTACCATTTCTTTAACAGGGCCAAGGAACATATGATCTTCCTTACCCATAATGTAAAGAATGGGTATATCAATGTCTTTTTCTTTGAAATATTGCATTAAAGGATTTACGTCCATGGCTAATTTAAACCATTTTATAAACTCTTTTTGGCACAAGCGTTTTGCTTCACGAACAAACAAAAGTCGAGATTCTTTATGACGCTTTTTCGGCATCATAATAAAAGCAAATAAGCGATACAGCCACATATAAGGCAGGAAGTGTTTAAAAGTATTACCTAAATAAACCAATGTATTACTGCGAGTATTAAAACGAGTAACCGCTCCACCTAGCACCATGCTAGAAACATATTGCGGCGCAATTTCAGCAATATTTCGAATTATAATTGTGCCCAATGAAATGCCAACAAAGTGTGCGCTGGTAATATTGTTATGATCTAACACATCGATAATGTCTTTAGAGACATTATTAAATGAATAATTATTATCAACAAAGTTTTGTACTAAGTTATTCGATTTACCGTGACCACGAAGATCTAGCAACAACACATTATATTCTTTTTTATAGGCTTTAAGCTGACGAAACCAAATTGCCGAACTACCACCTGCTCCATGGACAAATACAACCCATGTTTTACTGGTTTCGTGCGCAAAAGTAGTATGGAAGAGAATATCTTTGCTCATTGCAGTTAGTGGCCTATTTACTTCGTTTGGCATATTCAATTGTAGGAAGTATAACGGAGTTTAATAAAAATCTCTTATGAAGTTGAGATTAATGGCTTCTACTTAGCAGCTTTTGGGAGCAGATTTTGATTTTTAAATGAAAACCAATAAAAATGATCTTCCCCTATTTTTACGTTATGAAAACCGCCTTCCTCGGCTTTCCTGCTAGCATGACGCTATAGCGTGTTGGGTTTCGCTCCAACTAACCAACCTACCCCGTACAGTAACTCTATAATGTGGCTTGCCATTTAAGGCTTTTGCTCACTTTTACACCACTGTTTCGTATTCATGACACTTACCCTCCAATTGAGTCTAATTAATTAGTCTAAAAATCTCTTCAAAACATGAAAAATGTCTCTAAAAACTATACCCTTCGGCACAGTTATTATTTAAATAATGGATGAGCACACACACATGACAACATCTCAAGATGCAACGCTTTCAAATGCATCACCAAACACACACACAAATTCAAGCAAAAATTCAAATACAAAAACTAAATGGAACCTGCACGATACGCAGTGGACATTAAGTTTATTTGGTACCGCCGTTGGTGCGGGTATTTTATTTTTACCTATTAACATTGGTATTGGCGGTTTTTGGCCGTTAATTATTATGGCGTGTTTAGCGTTCCCAATGACCTTTTTTGCGCACCGTGGATTAGCGCGCTTTGTACTTTCATCAAAAAATAAAGATGCCGATTTTACCGACGTAGTTGAAGAGCATTTTGGTGTGACTGCGGGGCGGTTAATTTCCTTGTTGTACTTTTTATCTATATTCCCAATTTTGCTTATTTACGGTGTAGGTTTAACCAATACCGTTGATAGTTTTATGGTTAATCAAATGGGGATGGAATCACCTTCTCGCGTGCTACTTTCGGGCGTATTAGTTGCAGGCATGATTAGCTTAATGATGGGCGGCGAGCGCTTAATGCTACGTGCCTTTGCTATTTTAGTGTATCCGCTTGTGGGCATATTGTTCTTTTTATCACTTTATTTAATCCCTAGCTGGCAGATGCCAGATATGACGGTGCCTGAAATAGGCAGCTTTAGTAAAACGTTGTGGTTATCGATTCCTATTATTGTGTTTTCGTTTAGCCACGCAGCGGCTATCTCAAGCTTTGTAAATGTGCAACGCGGTCATTACGGCGAACAAGCTACACGTAAGTCTGAGGCGATTTTAAAGCGCACTAGCTTGCTACTTATTACTTTCGTACTGTTATTTGTGTTCTCTTGCGTGCTGTCGCTTACAGGCGAGCAAATGGCAGCAGCTAAAGCGGCTAACGTATCGGTTTTATCCTACCTTGCTAATATTACTGATAACTCGTTTATTGCCACACTTGGGCCACTTGTTGCCTTTATTGCTATTACATCGTCGTTTTTGGGTCATTTTTTAGGTGCACGCGAAAGCTTTACAGGTTTAGTAACTAAACAAACAGGCTTAAGCGCTGGCGTTACCGATAAAATTGGTGTGTTAATCATGTTTTTAGCTATTTGGTTTTGTGCTGTTAAAAACCCAAGTATTTTAGACATGATGGATCAGTTATCGGGCCCTATCATTGCGATGATTTTATTCATTATGCCAATGATTGCAGTTTATAAAGTACCTGCACTTAATAAATACCGAAATCGCTTTAGCACGCTATTTATATTAGCGGTTGGCTCGCTTGCTGTATTTGCACTTTTATACAGCATGCTTAAGTAATAAAACTGTTTATACAAAAGCCCGGCTACTTTTTAGCCGGGCTTTTTTGTGTGCTGTTTATCTCAAATTGTTTTTTTATAGTCGCTCTTCAGGCATGTTATAAATTAACTAGCCTAAAAATAAAACAATTATGCACTTTACTAAACAACTCCTACTTTACGTAAGCTTGCTAACTACGCTTGTTTTAAGCCTCTTTGTTAAAGCCGATGACGCTCCCACTATTTTATCGATGAAAGAGCGCGCTGCGTTTATAGATAAAATAACTGAGCTTAGAGTTAATACCTTAATGCCCTCATTAATGAAGCAGCACAACACTGATATGTGGCTACTTATAAGTCGTGAATATAACGAAGATCCAATATTAAAAACAATGCTGCCTGCAACATGGCTTTCAGCCAGACGCACCACTATTTTGCTATTTGCACTTAATAAACAAGGTGGTGTTGATGCTTACGCTATTGCGCCTTATAAAATAGGTAACGTATTTAAAAAAGGGTGGGATAAACAAACACAACCAAGCCAGTGGGAAGCACTCAATACACTTATTGAGCAATACAAACCTCGCAACATTGCGCTTAATACTTCTACCGACTGGGCACATGCCGATGGCCTTGTGCTAGGCGATTACAAAACCTTAATGGCTAACTTGCCCGCCACTTATCACAATAAAATAATTTCTGCAGAGCCGCTTGCTGTTGCGTGGTTAGAGCAACGCATTCCTAAAGAAGTTAAAATGTATAAACATATTGTCGCTATTGCCCATCATATTATTGCAGAGGGGTTTTCGGGTAAAACAATTACGGTTGGTGAAACAACTAACGATGACTTGGTATGGTGGTTTAGAGAGCGCGTAAAAGAGCTCAAACTACAAACATGGTTTCACCCAAGTATTGCTATTCAGCGCGCCGATGCGAAGTCGTTCGATCATGAAGAAAGCTTTACCAATGGCTACGATGATAACGTTATACAAGCCGGTGACTTGCTTCATGTAGATTTTGGGATTACTTATTTACGCTTAAATACCGACACGCAGCAGCATGCGTATGTGCTCAAAGAAAACGAAATAAGTGCACCTAGTTACTTAGTTGAAGCACTAAAAAGCGGTAATAAACTACAAGACATATTTACCAATCAATTTGCGGTAGGTAAAACCGGTAATGAGGTTTTAGCTGCAGCACGAAAAGCCGCTATTGTTCAGGGATTAAAACCCACTATTTATACTCACCCTCTTGGCTATAATGGTCATGCTGCTGGCACTACATTAGGTATGTGGGATTCTCAGCAAGGTGTACCGGGAGATGGTGACTATCCGCTGCATTTAGATACGGCTTACTCAATTGAGCTTAACAATGCTGTGTTTATAAAACAGTGGAATAAAGAAATAAGAATAATGCTAGAGGAAGATGCTATTTTTGATAAAAGCGGTGTCTGGTATTTAAATGGCCGACAAACACAGCTATTGCTTGTAAAATAAAGTATAAAAAAATGGCGCTCACTGAGCGCCATTTTTAATTTAATTCGTTGCTATTATTCTGTATCTGGCAGGTTACGGCCATAGAATATTTCTTGCATTTCACGGGTCAGCTTTGAGCGAATTTCATCTTCTTCGCCCTCTGATAAATCTGCCGTAGAAAGGCCGAACAAATACGTGTTTAGATCGGTTTCTTTTAACATCATTTTGGTATGGAACAGGTTTTCTTGATACACGTTCACGTCCATCATTTGGTACGCTTCTTTTGTATCTTCTGTCATGAAGTTTTGAATCGAGCTAATAGCATGATCAATGTAGTGCTTAACACCGTTTATGTCGCGGGTAAAACCACGAACGCGGTAGTCAATTGTTACTACGTCTGATTCAAGGCTATGAATTAAGAAGTTTAACGCTTTAAGTGGCGAAATAATGCCACAAGTAGACACTTCAATATCAGCACGGAATGTACAAATACCATCATCAGGGTGAGCTTCTGGGTATGTGTGTACACAAATGTGGCTTTTATCTAGGTGCGCAACAACTGAATCAGGTAATGGGCCTGGTGCTTCGTCAGCATCATAATTTTGCTGCTCTTCTACTGGTTCTTCTGAAACCAAAATAGTTACACTTGCGCCTTGCGGTTCATAATCTTGGCGCGCTACATTTAAAATGTTAGCACCAATAATATCAACAACTTCACCTAAAATGTCGGTTAGTCTATCTGCACTGTACTGCTCATCGATATATTCAATATATTCTTTACGTTGTTGCTCGGTCTTTGCGTAACAAATATCATAAATACTAAAGCTTAAACTTTTGGTTAAATTGTTAAAGCCATGAAGTTTAAGTTTATCGAAGGGTTTGTTCATAATAAACCAACCTATAAATTAGTGGGTTCTGCACCTGCAGAATGAAAAGTTCGCGGATTTTATACGAATTTCCCTCGTGGAAAAAGCGTTATTTTGCTTGATCTTGCACAACTTCGTGGCTATGCGTAATTTCTACTGTTTTATCAAGCATTAATGCAACTGAGCAATACTTTTCAGCAGAGAGTGAAACGGCGCGTGCAAGGTGCTTTTCAGACACATTATTGCCTTTAACAACAAAGTGTAAATTGATTTTGGTAAACACACGTGGGGCTGTTTCGGCGCGCTCTGCACTTAGTTGTACTTGTACATCTGAAAAATCTTGTTTGGCTTTTTTTAAAATACTAACCACATCAACTGATGAACAACAGCCAACTGACATTAAAACCATTTCCATTGGGCTTGGTGCTGCACTATCGCTGCCGCCATCAAACACAACATTGTGGTTAGAATTAGAACGACCAATAAACGTATCGCCTTCAACCCATTTTACATTTGCTTGCATTGTTATATCTCAAAAAAATATTTTCTTGATTGTAAGCAAGTTAGCCGTAGTTGCAAATGAAAATGCAACGCAGGGCTATAAAATGGCTAAGATTGTTGTGTTAAAGCGCTATCAAAGAGGTTTTTTACTAAACCTGCAAATTCATCTATAAAGGCATGCTGTTCAACCGTGACAGGCTGTGAGGTGATGCTGCTGAGGACTTCTTCTAAATCGTAAACTATGCCATCAACTTCACGTACAATTTGACTACGCTGCTCTGTGTTGAGGTTTGTGTGCTGCTCGCAAATAAGCATCACATTTTGTGCAATAACGTCTTCGATTAATTCCATTACTGTTGGGGCACCTGGTTTTATTTCGCCTGGCTTCTCAAACAATGCTAAATTTTGAGTTAGATACATGATCAAATCATCGTACCCTTGCCTATCTAAAACCATTTTTGTACCACCTTTGTATAATTAATTATTTTTGATTTAAGCAGAAAGCGCTGTTGATTGCTAGCTTTGCGCGTTAGCAATACAAAAAAAGCAGCCGAAGCTGCTTTTATAATAATTAAGTAGTATTACTACTTAATCTATTTTTAAGCCTGGGCTTAGTGTTGCTGGCATAGCTACTTTTTCAAGCTCAACTGAAGCTACAGGGTATGCACAGTAGTCAGCTGCGTAATACGCGCTTGCTCTGTGATTGCCCGATGCGCCAATACCACCAAACGGTGCTGCGCTTGATGCGCCAGTAATTGGGCGGTTCCAGTTAACAATACCTGCACGAATACGACGTAAGAAATGGTCGTAATCTGCTGCACTGTCACTTAATAAACCAGCCGATAAACCAAAGGTTGTATCGTTTGCTTTATCAATGGCTTGGTCAAAGTCGTCAAAGCGGAATACTTTTAAAAGTGGTCCAAAATGCTCTTCATCTGGGAAGTCACTAATATTTGTACACTCAATAATACCTGGTGTTACAAAGCCGGTATTAGCTGTGTGCTCAAGTTCTACTAATACTTCACCACCAAGCTCAACAAGCTCGTTTTGCGCTTTAACCATACCCGCAGCTGCAGCTGATGAGATCATAGAGCCCATAAATGGCTGGTCTGCATCGTCATAATTACCTACTTTAATCGCTTTAGTTGCTGTGATTAAACGCTCAAGTATCACATCGCCTTTGCTACCTGTTGGTAAAAATAGTTTACGTGCACACGTACAACGCTGGCCACTTGAGATAAACGCTGATTGAATAATATCGTGAACAACCGCTTTAGTGTCTTCAACGTCAGTAATAATAAGTGGGTTATTACCACCCATTTCTAGCGCTAAAATTTTGCCAGGTTGACCCGCAAACTGTTCATGTAAAATATGACCAGTACGCGAAGAACCCGTAAAGAACAAGCCATCAATACCTTTGTGAGCAGCAAGGGCTTTACCCGTTTCTACTTCACCTTGTACAAGGTTAATGACACCTGCTGGTAAACCTGCTTTTTCCCACAGTTTAAGCGTAAGCTCAGCTACTTTAGGAGTAAGTTCAGACGGTTTAAACACAACCGTGTTACCTGCTAAAAGCGCTGGCACAATGTGGCCATTAGGTAAGTGACCCGGAAAGTTATACGGACCAAATACGGCTACAACACCATGTGGCTTATGACGAATCATCGCACGGCCAAGTGGCATTGCGTTTTCTACGTCGCCAGTGCGCTCTAAAAATGCTTTTTCAGAAATGGCAATTTTACCAACCATAGCACCCGCTTCTGTGCGAGTTTCCCACAGTGGCTTACCTGTTTCTTGTGCAATAGTAATAGCGAGCTCTTCGCTGTTTTCTTTTAATTGCGCTGCAAATGCTTTAATTATTTCTAAACGCTCAGTAAAGCTTTTATCAGCCCATGCATAAAACGCTTCGCGCGCTGCATTTACTGCGGTGTCTACTTGCGCCGCAGTTGCCGATGAAGCCTGCCAAATAACGTCGTTATTTGCAGGGTTTACTGAATTAAATTCTGTGCCTTGGCCTTGTGACCATTGACCATTTATAAATTGTGCAGGATGAGTCATATACTTTCTCCTAAATTAAATCGTGGTTGCACTAACAATATCGCCAGTTTGCAAATGCAGTGCATCTGCTATTTCTTGCGATAAAATAAGGCTTTTTGCGCGCTCGTCAAATGTCATTGGTGCAACGGTTGCTCTAAAGTCATTAAGCTTTTCGTTAGCTAGTAACACTATGGTGTCGCCAGTCATTTCGCCAATTTCAACGTTAAAGTTACGTGCATTACGAATAGTCGCAATGTTATCTACTTTTGCTTCAACCGTTGGGCCGCCGTCAAAAATGTCTACGTAGCCATTAAACGTAAAGCCTTCGCTTTTTAATAACTCGATTGCTGGGCGAGTGTTGTCGTGTACTTTACCTATTACGGCTTGCGCATCTTTACTTAGCAAGTTTACGTAAATTGGGTATTTAGGCATTAGTTCAGCAATGAAAACCTTTTGGCCAATACCTGTTAGGTAATCGGCTGTTGGAAAATCCATTGAGAAAAAGTGCTCTTCAAGCCACTGCCAAAAAGGGCTACTGCCGTTTTCGTCAGACACACCGCGCATTTCTGCAATCACTGTTTGCGCAAAACGCTCTTGATGCTGTTTTATAAACATAAAGCGCGCTTTTGAAAGTAGCTTACCGTTACAATTTTTACGATAGCCATCTTTTAAAAACAATGTGCAAAGCTCTGTAGCACCTGTGTAGTCGTTACATAGCGTTAGAATATCAACCGCTTTGTATACGTCTAATGTGCGCGAAGAGTGAATCACTTTACTTAAGTGATAATGATAAAATGCATCATCAAGCCCTACCGCAGCTTCAATTGCAGATGTTCCTACAACGTCACCGGTTTCGCTATCTTCAAGAACAAACAGGTAGCCTTCGTCACCAGGTTGTGACGTTTGTTTAGCAAAAGAGCTTACTGAATGGTCGATCTTTTTTTGCAATAGTTCTTCGTTTAATGGCAAAGACGTAAAACCATGCCCTGATTCGTGGGCAATTTTCAGTAATGCTGAATAATCATTTTGCTGGATTGGGCGAAGGATCATCATGAGTCCGCTTGCTCCCTTATAAATAACGGTAAATAGGAATTGCAGGGCAAGCAGTGCTTGCCCTTAATTGGTTGGCTTAAGTCGCTTATGCGTTTACTACGCTTGCTACTGCTTTTTCAAAGCGTGCCATACCTTCGCGAATGTCCGCTTCAGGAATTACTAAAGATGGAGTGAAACGTATTACATCTGCACCAGCAACTAATGACATAAGGCCTTGCTCAGTCCCTGCCACTAAAAACTCTTTTGCACGACCTTTATATTGCTCGTTCACTACTGCACCAATTAATAAACCTTGGCCACGGATTTCGCTAAATACGTTGTATTTGTCGTTAACCGCAGTAAGTAGTTCATTAAATAATGCTGCTTTAGCTTTTACGCCAGCAAGTACTTCTGGGGTATTTACTGTATCAAATGCAGCTTCTGCAACAGCACACGCAAGCGGGTTGCCGCCATAAGTAGAACCATGAGTACCTACTTTAAGATGCTGTGCAATTTCAGTTGTTGTGATCATAGCGCCAATAGGGAAACCGCCGCCAAGTGCTTTAGCTGAAGTTAAAATATCAGGTACTATGTTTAAGCCTTGGTATGCGTATAAATCGCCAGTACGGCCAACACCTGTTTGAACTTCATCAAAAATAAGCAGTGCGCTATGTTTAGTACATAAATCGCGAACGCCTTGAGCAAACTCGTCAGTTGGTGAAACAATACCGCCTTCACCTTGTAGAGGTTCCATCATTACGGCACATGTTTTATCGCTGATAAGCGCTTCAAAAGCAGCTAGGTCGTTGTAATCACAATGTACAATGTCGCCAGGCTTAGGACCAAAACCATCTGAATATGCAGCTTGGCCACCAACAGTTACGGTAAAGAATGTACGACCGTGGAAACCTTTGTTGAACGCGATGATTTGTGATTTTTCTGCGCCAAACTTATCAAGTGCAAAACGACGCGCTAACTTAAGCGCTGCTTCGTTTGCTTCTGCGCCTGAGTTGGCAAAATAAACTTTTTCAGCAAATGTAGCATCAACCATTTTTTTAGCTAGGCGAAGTGCCGGCTCATTGGTCATTACATTTGATAGATGCCAGATTTTTTCGCCTTGCTCTTTTAATGCGCCTACTAATGCAGGGTGGCAATGGCCAAGACAGTTAACTGCAATACCACCAGCAAAGTCGATAAACTCTCGACCTTCTTGATCCCATACGCGAGAACCTTCGCCTCGAACAGGAATTACGCTTGAAGGTGCGTAGTTAGGAACCATTACGTGATCAAATAATTCGCGATTGACTGTCATTTTATTTCCTCTTAATTGTGAGCAACACAAAACATCAAAATAGGTGTTTGGTTAATATTTGTAACCAACTTTATAGGCAAGATCAGTAACCTGATAATTGCGCAAAATTGCTTTGTGGTTCAATTTTCAGACGCACATTATTTCAGAATTACTTATATCTGTCTCGTTAAAAACTTTCATGTATCCCTTGAAAATAAAGGGCTAAAGATATTATTTCATAGATAGTGAATAACTATTTGCATAGCCATTCATACTTGGTTTTAGACAACTAACCGCATGAGCGCAGAGGCAAGCACGCTTTAATCGGCAAATATGCAATATAACAATAGAGTGAGAATGAATGGTTAGTCGCAAAAAAATTAACAAAAAATTCAGATTTTTAGTCAATTTGAATAGCTAAATTGGTAAAATTACTCGATTGGAGGGTTTTTAGTTCCGTTTTAGTGAACTTAAAGTACGAAAACCAGCTTAGAGTTTCATCAGGCTCAATAAGTTGATGCTCTTTTAAATTAAGATATTGAGAGTAGCACCGTGCCTTTAGCATTACTTCTGTTAATGGCAGTAATGTATCGCCTTTATCTACCCCATTTACTAGCTGCTGCATTACACCTTTAAACGGTAAATATTTAAAAGCCATTTTGTCTATTACTTTGGCGCTTACTTCTATCGACTTATTGCTAAGTAGAGTGGTTAAAAATAGCGGGTCGGGCTGTAGCTCTAATAATGCGGTGTGTAAATCTTTTTGGTTTTCATTTCGGGCTAACTGCACTTTGCGTTGCCATACTTTCTCAAACGTTTTTAAGTACAAGCGCACTAATGCAATTCGTCCTACATCTAAAAGCATTCCAAGGGTAAATGCATGTACGTCATTCACATTATTAATTTGTGCAATTTTTTGCGCTGCAATCGCGTTTGCCATCGCGCTGTCGCGTAGCCGGCGTTTTAATAATGAAAATGGTTCGGTGCTATGTGGCATCCAATGACGGGCAGCAAATGTAGGAATCACTAGCTGTAAGTTATCAAGGCCAATATAACGAAGGGCAAGCGATGGTTTATCTACTTTCACAGACGTGTTTTTACTACGCTGATTACGATAGTAAGGTAAATTAACAAGCGTTACTAATTCTCTACCCAACCAGCCTATATCATTTACCAATGGTTCTAAGCGCCCTACTGATGCCGACTTTACAGCTAATATATCGAGTATATTGGCAATGCCATCTTCAATGCCTATAGTACTGTGAATTACACCATCTATATCTTCGAGCTGCTTATATATAGCTGTTTCAATTGTTTTGTGTAGTTGCTCACTCGCTTGAGCGCGGTACTTATGATGTGCAGTACTGCTTTGCTGGCGTTTATTCTGTGCGGCCACTTCAACCTGAAGCAAAGTGCGTTGCTTCATGGGTTCGCCGTAATCTATATCTAATGTATGGATGAAACCAATTTGCTGATGCGCAAAGCTGTGCCCAAGCAATAAGTCATGAGCCCGTTGGCTTAGTATTTTGGCAGTACGCTGCTGGGCTACAAGTTCAGTCATGACATCCATTAATAAAGTATTAAATGCTCTGTGTATTATAACATTAGAAGCGAGTTAAAAAGTTATCAAGCAGTTCTAAGCCTTGATCAGTTAGAATAGCTTCGGGGTGAAACTGCACACCTTCGATTGCTAGTTCTTTATGAAGTAACCCCATAATTTCGTCAAACTCGCCTTGCTCAGTCTGACTCCATGCGGTTACTTCAAGTTCTTTAGGTAGAGTTTGCTCTTTAACCACTAAAGAATGATAACGACATACTGTTAACGGGTTAGCTAAGCCTTTAAACACCCCTTTATTAGTGTGAACTATGGGTGATGTTTTACCGTGCATTACTTTTTTAGCACGTATTACATTTCCCCCTAAAGCTTGCGCGATAGTTTGATGCCCCAAGCAAATCCCTAAAATAGGATATTGCCCTTTTAGTTGCTCAACAACATTTAACGAAATACCCGCTTCGTTAGGCGTGCATGGCCCCGGCGATAACACGATGTGTTTCGGGTTCAACTGCTTTATTTGTGCAATGCTTAGCTCGTCATTACGTTTCACTAAAACGTCTTGATCTAAACGCTGAAAATATTGCACTAAGTTGTAAGTAAACGAATCGTAGTTATCGATCATTAACAGCATTACACAACAAACCTTATAAATTATTGACCACTTACTTCACACAAGTGGTACTAAGCGCTGCATTCTACCACTATTAATTAGTCAACATAAATTAGCAAAAAGCGTTAAAAATTAACTCTTTTTGCTAAAAGCTCTTTAAAGTCTCTAGTGGGTACTGGTTTACTTAACCCGAACTCTGCTTAAGAGATTTATTAACGTATTAAATCATGATGATATTTAAATTTATTTTCTCTAGCCAGAGATACCTTGCAGCTTGAGCAATAATATCGAGCTATAAGCTTTTCGCGAGTAGTTAACACTCCTATTTAGGCTGTATACCCCAACAATAAATTATTGACCCCTAAAGTACGTGCGTTTATTGATCGCTCTGTTAAATACTTTGGTGAAATGCCTTACTGAGCAAAATAAACAGATTGTTTGCTCTACATCAAATTAGCGGCTCAATGGTTGAATTATATCTATGTAAGCCCCAGTGTATTATATGAAAGGCAGTAATTCACTTATACAACTCACTTACTTGTGAGCTCATTTATATCCTATTAAGGAGCGAATATGTTAGGCGAAGACCACTCATTAACTAATGACTTTCCAGAGTACTTAAGGACAATTGCCGAGTTAAATGAAAGCGATACTGAATTTGCAAAAAAAGCAGATAAGTACGACAAGCTAGATAAAGAAATTAGAGTGTTAGAGCTCAAAGATGCGCCCATAAGCGATGAGCAAATGCATCAGCTAAAACATGAACGTACAGAATTAAAAGATTGGCTATACGAGCGCTTGCAGCAAGAGCAGTAATCCAGCTAAAAAAAGAGCTCACTGACAAGTGAGCTCTTTAGATCAACCATAAGGATTTTTTCTAAAACTTTACAAAGCCACCCACAGATTTCATAAATACAGTACTTGGGTTAATAACATCTTTGCGTTTCTAGCAAGTGCTATCGGTAGCACCGGTAAGTAAAACTGTTTTATTTATGTTGCTCTCTCCTAACTTTGTTCTCGCTATATTAGCAGCCCCCCTACCGCTGAAATTAGGTCAATAATCGAAACAGTTTATCTAATCAATTGATAAAGCTAAGCCTTTGTTAGTTAAAATAAAAGCATGCTATTTAGAGGCAGGCGAGTGTTTAATCTGAATGTTTTTTATGCTTTTATTTGAATTATCCAACAATCATAACTATTGTTTTTAAACCACCTTAATAGTAGTATTTATCATATAAATACACTTTTCGAGAATAAACATGAAAGTTTTAGTCACTGGCGGCATGGGTTACATAGGTAGCCACACATGTATTGCATTGCATGAAGCAGGTATTACACCTGTTATTTATGATAACTTGTCTAATGCTAGTTCGCGGGTACTTGACCAACTCGAAAAGATTACTGGCACTCGGTTTGAGTTTATATTGGGTGACATTCAAGACGAGCAACAATTTAAACTCGCCCTAAAACATACTAAAGCCGAAGCTGTTTTTCACTTTGCGGCTTTAAAAGCCGTTGGCGAATCAACTGAGCAACCACTGCGTTATTATCAAAATAATGTGTCGGGCACATTAAGCATGCTACAAAACATGCAAGAGGCAGGCGTTAACCATATTATATTTAGCTCATCGGCTACAGTATACGGTGAGCCAGACTACCTCCCTATTGACGAAAAGCATCCTATACGCGCAACTAATCCTTATGGTTGGACTAAAGTCATGGTTGAACAAGCCATGCAAGACGTATGTAATGCCAACAGTCAATTTATGGGTATTGCGCTTCGTTACTTTAACCCAGTAGGTGCACACCCAAGTGGTTTATTAGGTGAAAGCCCTAATGGTATTCCTAATAACTTAATGCCTTTTATTGCTCAAACTGCAGTAGGTAAACGTGACGTGGTCAATATTTTTGGTGACGACTACGACACCGAAGATGGCACAGGCGTGCGCGACTATATTCATGTTTTAGATTTAGCTAAAGGTCATGTTGCGGCATTTATGCAGCATAAAACAGATACCGCCTTTCATGCTTACAACTTAGGCACAGGGCAAGGTTATTCTGTGCTTGATATGATCAACGCATTTAGCGCATCAGCCAATAAAGATATTCCGTATAAGATTGCGCCGCGCCGAGCAGGTGATATTGCCTGTAACTACGCCGATGCCACAAAAGCGCAAAACACACTTAACTGGCACGCAGAACTAACACTTAGCGACATGACAAACGACACATGGCGCTGGCAAACTAATTACCCAAGTGGGTTGGAGAGTTAACATGGCTTTATTAGAAAGTACTCACAGACGTAAAAATCCGCTAACGGGTCGTTGGGTATTAGTGTCACCACATCGTAATAACCGCCCATGGTTAGGCGCAACAGAAGCCGTTAACGAAAACGTACTACCAAAACACGATGACAGCTGCCCACTTTGCCCAAGTAATACCCGTGCAAATGGCGACAGCAATCCAGATTACAAATACACACACGTATTTAGAAATGACTTTGGCGCATTAACACCTAATGCCAGCGAGCAATTACAAGCCTTAGAGTCAGACAGCGATTTATTTATTGCCGACGAAGCCAGTGGCGAATGCCGCGTAATTTGTTTTTCTCCAGAGCACAATAAAACACTACCAGAGCTTAGCCAAAACGCATTGCACGAAGTAGTAAAAACCTGGAAACAAAATTACACAGAGCTTGCACAGCAGTACGAATGTGTACAAGTTTTTGAAAATAAAGGCGAGATCATGGGTTGCTCGCAACCTCATCCTCACGGCCAAGTATGGGCTCACTCGCATTTATCAACCGAAATAGAAGCCGAAGATACCCAGCAGCTTGCCTATTATAAAAAGCATGGTACAGCTATGCTTGCCGATTACGCGCAAAAAGAGCAAGCAGATCAAACACGTGTTGTATTTGAAAACGAACATTGGCTTGTTGTGGTGCCATTTTGGGCAGCATGGCCGTTTGAAACAATGCTAGTAACTAAAGATAATATTCAAAACTTTAGCCAGCTAAACGATGTGCAAACCGACTCTTTGGCTCAGGCACTTAAAGTATTAACCACTAAGTACGACAACGTATTTAATTGCAGCTTCCCATACTCAATGGGGTGGCACAATGCACCGGCTAACAGAGGCTCTGATGAGCAACATTGGCGCTTACATGCTCATTTTTATCCGCCGCTACTTCGCTCTGCTACTGTTAAAAAACACATGGTAGGCTACGAAATGCTAGGCGAAAGCCAACGCGACTTAAGCGCAGAAACCGCTGCTTCTATTTTAAAAGCAGCCAGTACCACACACTATAAAGATACAGCAGGACACACAGATGAAGCTTAACGAATTCCAACAACAATTTTTGTCACTGTATGGCGCGCCTGCTCAAGGTATTGCTGCAGCACCGGGCCGTGTAAACCTTATTGGCGAATTTACCGACTACAACGACGGTTTTGTTTTACCGTGTTCGTTAGAGTTTCGTACCCAAGTAATGTTTAAAGAGCGCGACGACAATATTATCACTGTGCATTCTTTAAATTATCCAGGCGAGCAAGACAGCTTTAGCGTTGATGAAGAAATTACTGAAGGCCAATCGCAATGGGGTAACTACATTCGTGCTGTTACTTATGTTCTTAAAAGAGCGGGCTACAAACTACGTGGCGCCGACCTACTAATTGACAGTAACTTACCGCAAGGTAGTGGCTTGTCGTCATCGGCCGCACTAGAAGTTGCAGTTGGCGGTATGTTTAACCATATTGCACAGCTTGGTTTACCGCCAGAGCAAATTGCGCTATTTGGCCAAGAAGCCGAAAATGACTTTATGCATTGCCAATGCGGCATTATGGATCAGCTTATTTCAGCTAAAGGCGAAAATGGGCATGCACTATTAATCGACTGTGAAAACCTAGCAACTAAATCAGTTAAAGTTCCTGATGATTTAAATATTGTTATTGTTAACTCTAACTACCCGCGTAAGTTGGTTGATAGCGAATACAACCAGCGCCGTATTGACTGCGAACAAGCAGCTGTAAAAATGGGTGTAGAAACACTTCGCCAAGCAACCATGACTGCCCTGCAAGCAGTAAAAGCGACATTAAGCGAAAACGAATATAAACGTGCACACCACGTAATTAGCGAAAACGACCGTGTAATTGCAGCAACAACTGCACTACAGAATAACGATATGGATGCACTTCGCGAATTAATGGCTGCATCGCATCAATCTCTCAAACACGACTTTGAAGTAACCGTACCAGCAACCGATGGCCTAGTAGAAATTTGTAAAGAAGCGATGGGCGATCGCGGCGCAGTACGTATGACGGGTGGCGGCTTTGGTGGTGCTATTGTATGTTTGTGTCGCGATGCGGAAGTACCACTAATTAAAGCTGCGGTAGAAAAGCATTACTTTGAGCGTTTTAGCCTAAATGCTGATATTTACGTATGTTCAGCGGGCTCAGGATTACAAATTACGTCTTTTTAAATAAACTTAAGGAATAAGCATGGCAAAGGTTAATTGGGGAATTATTGGGTGTGGCAATATAGCTCACACCTTTGCTAAAAGCATTGCGCATTGTAGTGATGCACAGCTTATTGGCGCGGCTTCAACGAGTATGCAGCGCGCTAAAGAATTTGCCACACCGTACAATATTCAAGGCTACGAGAGCTATCAAGCTCTTATGCAGTGCCCAAATATAGACGCTATTTATATTGCCAATACGCACGATCAACACTTTAAAACTATCGCCCAATGCTTAACACACAATAAGCACGTGCTAAGCGAAAAACCGATTACCGTTAATGCTAAGCAATTGCAAAACCTCACTGAGCTTGCCAAGCAACAAAACTGCTTTTTAATGGAAGGCGTTTGGATGCGGTTTTTACCAGCCATAGTAAAATTACAACAACTCCTAAGTGAAGGTGTTATTGGTAATGTGCACAGTGTTAATGCCAACTTTAGTTTACCTGGCAGCTTTGCCGACACTCACCGATTAATGAACCCTGTAACAGCGGGTGGCGCCCTGCTCGATTTAGGTATTTACCCTATTTCGATTGCTGATGTGGTATTTAATAAAGCCCCTGAACACATCAAATCCTTTGTATATAAAAGCACAACCGGCGTTGATGAGCGAAGCACTGCTATAGTTGATTACGGTAACGGGCAATTTGCATCTCTTGCCAGCGCACTGCAGCAAAATGGCCCAACAGAAGCATGTATTAATGGTGAGCTTGGCTATATCCGAATACCTCAGTTTGTAGGTGCAAAAACGCTAGAGCTACACATAAACGACCAAGACCCTCAGTACTTTGAATACGACTTTAGCGACGATGAAAACTTTAAGTTTGAAATTGCACATGTCACGCAGTGTATATTACAAAAACAAACCCAAAGCTGTGTATTACCACTGGGTACTAGCTTACGGGTTATGAACATAATGGATACCTTACGAGCACAATGGCAGCTGCAATATAGCAATGCCGTCGAGTCGGCTGAACTGACAAATTAAAAAATAAAAATACACAACAAGGACACACAATGACACACACACTCAAGGCGCTTTCAAAAGCCATATTACTTGCTACGTGCAGTTTATCTGCCAGTGTAGCTGTTGCTGAATCTAATAAACCAGAACAGCTATATCCGCCAATCACTAGCGAAGTACTCCCAGAGCTTGCAGCTAAAGGTAGCTACAAAGTAGGTGTGCAAACATTTGATTTAGTTAACCCTGCGCAATTTGACCCTGCTACACAAGGCCAAAAAGATCGTCCTTTAAAAGTAGAAGTGTGGTATCCGGCTGTAAATACAGCAAAAGCGCCACTTACCAGCTACACAGATGAAACTCGCTCAGGTAAAGAGTTTACTCTGCAAGCCGATGCAATGCGTGATGTCGCCATTAATAATAAAGAGCACTACCCTGTGATAGTGCTTTCGCACGGTTATACCGGTTACCGTACAATTATGTACTACCTTGGCGAGCACTTAGCGTCGCACGGTTACATTGTGGTAGCGATTGATCATACTGACTCAACCAATGCTGATGTTGATTTTAAAAACGCGCCGTTCTCTGGCTTTTTTAGCACGCTTATAAATCGCTCACGCGATCAGCAGTTTGTTATTAATTACTTTAATGAGCAAAACAACTTTGCAAGCAAGCAGGTAGATAACAAAAGCGCAGGCGTAATTGGTTACTCAATGGGTGGCTATGGCGCTGTAAATACGATAGGTGGTTGTTACGCTTTTAATGAGCAAACTACGGCTATGTTTACAGGTATGAAAGACCCAGCTCAAATTAAACAAGTACAGCAATTACTAAACAGCTGCGCTGGTGGGCAATACCAAAACCCAAAAGTAGACCCGCGTATAAAAGCGATGGTGGCCTTTGCACCATGGGGCGGACAGCACGCTATATTTGATGCCAAAGCGATGGGAAATATTAAAGTACCTTCGCTTTATGTCGCCGGTAACTTAGATGACATTTCTGGCTATGAAGGTATTAAAAACCTTTATAACCAAACAGGCAGCAAAGATAAGTACATGCTTACTTACAAAAATGCACGCCATAATATTGCACCACACCCAGCCCCTGCTATTGCACAAAGCAGCAGTGAGCTAGATATAGGCCATTACTACGAGCCTTCGTGGTCTATGCGCACAATTAACGAAACCAACAAGCATTTTGTACTTGCGATGATGGACTGTCATGTAAAAGGCATAACCACTCAATGTGAATACTTAGATTTACCACAAAACGGCGACCAAGCTGTTGTTGACGGTAAACCACTACCACAGTGGCGCGGGTTTGATAATCGCTTTTCTACCGGTATGGATTGGCAGCAAGCTAAACCACACGCTAAGTAACTTACTCAACACGGCTATCTTTTTTTATAGCCGTGTTCGCACTTAAAATCACCTCAAAGTAAAACGTGTTTTATTAAAGAGTTACCTGTTAAAAAAACACGCTTACTTTTTAATCAGGAATTTTAAGAAAAATCATTGCCATTAGCCTCAGTTAAAGGCAATCTAGCTATATATAAGATAAATAATATTAATAATTATGTCCAAATACATACTCTCAATTGATCAAGGAACCACAAGCTCTCGGGCCATCTTGTTTACAAAAGATGCAGACGTTTTTGGTACAGCACAACAAGAATTTTCGCAGCATTTTCCACAAAATGGTTGGGTAGAACACGACCCTAACGATATTTGGCAAACAGTGCTTAGCACTAGTCGCGAAGTGTTAACTAAAAACGATGTAAAGCCTGAAGAAATTATTGCCATTGGTATCACCAACCAGCGCGAAACCACTTTAGTATGGAACAAAAAAACAGGCAAAACTATTTATAACGCAATTGTTTGGCAAGACCGTCGCACTAGTGACTATTGCGAAAGCCTAACAACTGATGAGCTTTGCCAAACTATAAGCGAAAAAACAGGCTTATTGCTCGACCCTTATTTTTCGGCCACTAAAATTCGTTGGATTTTAGATAACGTTGAAGGCGCACGCGAACAAGCCCTTGCAGGTGAGCTCGCCTTCGGTACAGTTGACACTTACCTACTTTGGCAGCTAACAGGCGGCAAAGAGCACCGCACCGATGCAACCAATGCATCACGCACCATGTTATTTAATATTCACACCCAGCAGTGGGATCAAGAGCTCCTAGAGTTATTCGATATTCCAGAATCTATGCTGCCAGAAGTAATGGATTCAGCTGACGAGTTTGGCTCAACCAGTGCTGACATTTTTGGCGCGCCAATTCGTGTTTGTGGTATTGCAGGCGATCAGCAGGCCGCGCTTGTTGGCCACGCATGTTTTGAACAAGGCATGGCTAAAAGTACATATGGTACTGGCTGTTTTTTAATGCTTAACACTGGCGAAAAAGCACTGACCTCAGAAAACCGCTTATTGACCACTGTTGCTTATAGATTAAACGGCAAGCCAACTTACGCCATTGAAGGCAGTATATTTATGGCTGGCGCAACTATGCAGTGGATTGTTGAAGGCTTAAAGCTACTTAGCCATGCTGGCGAAAGTGAGTCGATGGTTAAAGATGTACCGCTCGATCATGGTGTATTTTTAGTGCCTTCGTTTACGGGGTTAGGCGCTCCTTATTGGGACCCTAATGCACGTGGCGCTATTTTAGGGCTAACACGCGATTCGGGTATTAGCACCATAGTTGCTGCAGCGCTGCAATCAGTTGGTTACCAGACCAAAGATTTACAAAAAGCGATGGAGCGTGATGGTCTTCGCCCAAGTGTGCTTCGTGTAGATGGCGGTATGGTAAAAAATAATTGGGTTATGACCTTCTTATCAAACATTTTAGGTGCAACAGTAGAGCGCCCAACTGTGACCGAAACGACCTCTTTAGGCGTAGCATATTTAGCTGGCTTACAAACAGGTGTGTACGAGTCAACTGAGCAGTTATCTAAAATGTGGACATGCGACCGTCGTTTTGAGCCAACCATGAGTGCCGACGAGCGTAACGATCTATACGCAAAATGGCAGCACTGCGTAGCTCAAGTATGCTTAACGAATAAAAATTGCCCGCAGTAAATACTAAATGGTTAAGGTCAATACTTTAACCACTTTGCTTTTTTAACTTAGCTAAATGCTAGATTTAAAAGGCATGCTTTACTGCTCCAAATTGAAAATGGATTGGCGTCAAAATTAACGAATAAAAAACTGGGTTTTCTATTGTCAAATGAAAACAGCAGCTTTATGATGCTTATGTCTTATTTATATTACAAATAAAAAGGTTAGCTCGGTGGAATTAGCAGATAACGAATATGACTTACTAGTCATCGGTGGCGGTGTAAACGGCACTGGAATAGCAGCTGATGCAGCAGGCAGAGGATTAAAAGTACTCTTGTGCGAACAATCAGACCTTGCCTGTGCAACATCTTCAAATAGTTCTAAGCTGATCCACGGTGGTCTACGCTACCTTGAGCATTACGAATTTAGATTAGTAAAAGAAGCCCTAGCAGAGCGAGAAGTGCTACTTAAGAACGCACCCCATATTATGTGGCCACTTACTTTTAGATTGCCGCATCAAAAGCATTTACGCCCTGCATGGATGATTCGCATTGGTTTGTTTATGTATGACAACCTAGCGAAACGCGAAACACTAGCGGGTTCTCGAAGCATTAAATTTGGCGAAAATAGCGTTTTAGAACCCTCTATTACCAAAGGGTTTGA
The DNA here is from genome assembly GCF_015864715.1 of Pseudoalteromonas sp. NZS71. Lineage (NCBI taxonomy): Bacteria > Pseudomonadati > Pseudomonadota > Gammaproteobacteria > Alteromonadales > Pseudoalteromonadaceae > Pseudoalteromonas > Pseudoalteromonas sp. NZS71. The sequence goes on from NZ_JADYWS010000007.1 coordinate 52,707, forward strand.
ATACTCTGATGGCTGGGTTGACGATTCTCGCTTAGTCGTTTTAAACGCCCTTGCGGCGCAGGAAAAAGGCGCCGTTATTACCACACAAACTAAGTGTGTAAATGCTAAACGTGAGCACGGTAAATGGCAGGTAACGCTTGAACAACAAAAGAGTAAAGCTAAATACAGCATTTCAGCCAAAGGTATCGTTAATGCTGCAGGCCCGTGGGTTGCTAAGTTATTTGATGAAGCCCTAACAGAAAAATCGCCACAAAATATTCGCCTTGTAAAAGGTAGCCACATTGTAGTGCCTCGCATTCACGATGAGAAACAAGCTTATATTTTACAAAATAAAGATCAGCGTATTGTGTTTGTTATTCCGTTTGAAGATGACTTCTCACTTATTGGCACAACCGATGTAGAACACAAAGGTGAAGCACAAGACGTTAAAATTAGTGATGAAGAAATTGATTACTTAATTGATATTACTAATACCTACTTTAAACAACCGATTAAACGCGAAGACATAGTACATACCTTTTCAGGTGTACGCCCATTACTTGATGACGAATCAGTTAATGCGCAAGCCGTTACACGCGATTATAAATTAGAGCTTTCGAGTGATGCTAAACAAACACCTCTACTGAGTGTGTTTGGTGGAAAAATTACAACTTATCGCAAACTTGCCGAAGCTGCGGTTAATAAGCTTGAAGACTTTTACCCACAAATGAGCAAAGCATGGACCAAGCATAGTTCGCTCCCTGGTGGCGATTTTAGCTCTGTAGAAGCACTTAAATCAGAGCTAAAAGCAAAATATGAATGGTTACCTGAAATAACACTTAAACGCTTTGTACGCACTTATGGTACTCGTGCTAAAAATATATTAGGCAGTGCAACTGGGTTGAGTGATTTAGGCCAAGATTTTGGCCATGGTTTATTTGCAGCAGAAGTAGATTACTTGCTAAATGAAGAGTGGGCAGAAAACGCATACAATATTTTATGGCGCCGCAGCAAATTAGGACTACGTTTTAATGAGGCACAAGTTGCTGCGCTTAATGATTATATTGAGCAAAGCAAAGCGGCTAAAATTGCTTAATAACCGCTAAAGTAATTGGCTGTTATAGTCCTAAAAAATTCCCGTGCAACCCCTTTATAATTTAATTATTATAGAGGGGTTTATTTTTTGACTCTAAATTAAATAAGTAATTAAAGCCGCTTAGCGTGGCTGTTTTAATATCAAACTCAACACACTTAACACCAATTTGTTTAAGCGCTGTGGTAAAACACTTATTAAGCTGCTTTGTGCCAATCACCACTACTTGTGTATCACTCAATAATTGCCACTCGCTTGCATGGCGAGCTGCTCGTACATCGCTGCCAATTAATACACCCGACAAATAAGCTTTGGCTTGTACTGGCGTTAACTCTTTTGAAAGCTGGCGTGTACGCACACTAAAAATACCATGAGCCAAGTTACCGCTATCACTACCTAAAGTTAGCTCACAGCCTTGCTCAAATGCTTTAAAATCAAACTCACCTTCTGCGCAGTCATTAGGAATTAAAACACTTTGATGACATAACAAATCGTATAACTCGCCGGTCATGGCTGTTTTAAAGCAAATGATTTCGCCGTTATTTATAAGCACCCATTTGGTATGTGTGCCAGGCAAACATAATAATATTTTACCTTGTTGATATTCTGGATTTTGCTTTAAAAACCCTAAAATTTGCAGCTCTTCGCCGCGCATTACATCAAACAAGCCGTTTTGCAGCGTACACTTTGTGCCAGGTAACGCTTTAATAATATGTCCATCGCAATCAAAGCTAACCGCAGCATTAAGTAGCCCTTCGGGATTAATTGGGCATTCTAAATATGGCGTTTCGTGCCAGCCGATGCTTGAGGTAATTTGCCCTGCAATATATATAGGTAAACTGCCATATTCTTGCTTCCACACCGAAATCGTGTCGATTAGGGTTTGCTCAAAATTTTGATTCGCCTTAACAACGCCAGGGCCATCACGTTGTGCTAATAATTTAAGTGTTGATTGCGCTTGTACTTCGCACAAATAAGCACGTAAATGGCTCGTGCCCCAGTCAACAGCAATAAAAAGAGATGAATTAGCCAAGCTTTAAAGCCTCCCACCGTCAATTTTAATACTTTGCCCGGTGATCATACTGCTTTCATCGGCGGCTAAAAAGAGTGCCAAATTAGCAACATCTTCAGGAGTTACTAATTTTTTAAGTGCCATGGCTTCCATCCACTTAACTTGCTCTTCTTCGGTAAACCAGCTTGCTAGTTGACGGTCGGTAGCCACCCACCCTGGCAAAATAGCGTTAACGCGAATACCAAACTCGCCGTAATCGCGAGCCAATGCCTTAGTCATACCAATTAGCCCTGCTTTTGCGGTTACATAGCCTGCCATTTGTGGCTGGCCCATAATCGCGTTAATAGAGCTAAAATTAATGATACTGCCGGCTCCATCGCCTTTCATAAAAGACATAGCAACTTGAGAGGCAAAAAATGCAGGGTTTAAGTTTATTTGTAAGCACTGATCCCAGTCTTGCACTGTAACGTCTTCGCTCGCTTGGCGGCGGTCGTTCGCTACATTATTGACTAGTACATTAATGGCACCAAAAGCGGCGCATGCATCCACAAGTGATTGCTGAAGTGCATGAGAGTCAGTTACATCAACTTGCCTATACCATAGTTTTGCATTGGGTAAATCACGAATAAGCGATTGCGCTGCCTTATCATCAATATCTATAAATGCTACTTTTGCATTTTGGTTTACAAAGGACTTAACCATTGCTCTGCCAATGCCTGATGCACCACCAGTAATAAAAATAACTTTACCAGAAAGACTATGATATTGAGCTAGGGTGTTCAAATTCAACTCTCCATACAGCGCATTTTCAATTTTATTTAAACTCTTTATAAACTTACATTTACAGTATAAAGAGCCAAACTAAGTTGTTATTGCTGTGCTAAAATATTTAACTAATTAAAAGTTTATATCATATCCTTAAGTACATTAATATGATATATGATATATAATAAAGCAATATATCAACTCGGAATCCTGCGCAATGAAAAGCCAACCCCGTCAAAATTTAACACAACAATTAACCCACGATTTGGGTTTTGCTATTGTGCGTGGTGTTTACCCTGTAAGCGAAGGCCTCCCTTCTGAAGCCGATTTATGTATAAAGTATGATGTAAGTCGCAGCGCTACCCGCGAAGCGGTAAAAATGCTCTCTGCTAAAGGATTAATTTCTTCTCGTCCTAAGCAAGGTATTCGTGTATTACCTGAAAGCAGCTGGAACATGTTTGACACAGACGTACTACGTTGGATTTTAAGCAGCAAGCCATCACTTTCATTATTAAAAGAATTTACTCAAGTACGCGTTGCCCTTGAACCACAAGCAGCCGCTCTTGCTGCACTAAATGCAACTGCTGAACAACTCGCTGAAATTGATAACGCCTTAGCCCGTATGGCTGAAGCAGACGAAGGCTTGGACGACCCACTCGAAGCTGATATTGCTTTTCATACCAGCATATTAGTTGCCAGTAACAATCGCTTTTTTGTGCAGTTAACTGAGTTTATTAGTACTGCCCTTAGAGTAAGTATTCGTTATACAAACCACATTAAAGGTGTACCGGGCGCAGACGTTGCTAAGCACGCTGATATTTTAGAAACCATAAAGTCACGCGATCCTGAACGCGCTAAAAAAGCAGTAGAAACAATTTTAGAAGAAGCACTACAGTTAATTGAATCTAAATTAGTTTAATGTTAGTTCAACATATTGTATAAATATTGAGTCCATCGAATTTACTCTTTGCAGTATATTTTATGGACTTTTTTATTGCCTATAAGGCTTTATACCAATCCGCAATAATACTTGATCATTTAATTAAACGAATTGGTATAAATTACAGACATTAAAAAATCCGATATCAGTCTCCTGATATCGGATTTTTAATTATTTAAATCAGATTAATAACTCTGGTTATTAACTGAGATAAAACGCCTTTTACAGGCTAGAATTACAATCCTAATTTCTTCTCAAGGTAGTGGATGTTAGTACCACCATTTTGGAAGTTTTCATCTGCAAGAATTCTCTTATGCAAAGGAGTATTAGTTTTAATTCCGTCAATTACTAGCTCGTTAAGTGCATTGCGTGCGCGAGCAATAGCTACATCACGGTTTTCACCGTAAGTAATTAACTTACCAATCATTGAATCGTAATGTGGTGGAACCGTGTAGTCAGCGTAAATATGGCTGTCCCAACGAATACCTAAACCACCTGCTGGATGGAAACGTGTAATTTTACCCGGTGACGGGATAAACGTTTCAGGATCTTCAGCATTAATACGACACTCAATAGCATGACCACGAATAACAACGTCGTCTTGAGTGAATGATAACGGTTGACCCGCTGCAATTTTTAACTGCTCTTTCACTAAATCGATACCAGTAACCATTTCAGTTACAGGGTGTTCAACCTGAATACGTGTATTCATTTCGATGAAGTAAAACTCGCCGTTTTCGTATAAAAACTCAAACGTACCTGCACCGCGGTATCCAATTTCGATACATGCACGTGTACAGCGCTCGCCAATGAATTTACGCGTTTCAGCAGTAATTCCTGGTGCTGGAGCTTCTTCAACTACTTTTTGGTGACGACGTTGCATAGAACAATCACGTTCACCTAAATGTACTGCATTACCTTGGCCGTCTGCTAATACTTGAACTTCGATGTGGCGTGGGTTTTCAAGGAATTTTTCCATGTAAACCATGCTATTACCAAAGAATTGCTTAGCTTCTTGCTGTGTTAATGCAATTGAATCAATAAGTTCAGATTCGCTGCGAACAACACGCATACCACGACCACCACCGCCACCAGCAGCTTTGATGATTACCGGGTAACCGATACGCTTAGCGATTTGCATGTTGCGTTCTTTATCATCTGATACTGGACCGTCAGAGCCAGGAACACATGGAACGCCGGCTTTACGCATTGCTGCGATAGCAGACACTTTATCACCCATAAGGCGAATAGTGTCGCCACGAGGACCGATAAATACAAAACCACTTTGCTCAACTTGGTCGGCAAAATCAGCATTTTCTGCAAGGAAACCGTAACCAGGATGAATCGCTACAGCATCAGTTATTTCAGCCGCAGCAATTATGCGCGGAATATCTAAATAACTTTCAGTTGCTGATGGTCTACCAATACAGATGGTTTCATCTGCAAGCAATACATGCTTAAGATCGCGATCTGCCGTTGAATGCACAGCAACCGTTTTGATCCCAAGCTCTTTGCAGGCGCGCAATATACGAAGTGCAATTTCACCTCGGTTTGCAATGACTACTTTATCTAACATTAGAGTTGGCCTTTTAGGTTACGCTATTATTCAATGATGAATAGAGGTTGATCAAATTCTATTGGCTCGCCATTTTCAGCTAAGATAGCTCTTACTGTACCGGCTTTATCTGATTCAATTTGGTTCATCATTTTCATAGCTTCGATAATACAAAGTGTATCGCCAACTTTAACTTGCTGACCAACTTCTACATATGCTGGAGCTTCAGGAGACGCAGCAGAGTAAAAAGAACCAACCATTGGTGATTTAACTTGATGACCCGTTGGCTCAGCTGGTGCTGCTTCAACAGCTACAGGAGCCGCTGCAACTGGTGCTGCTGGCGCTGGTGCATATTGCTGTGGAGCAAATTGCGGGTAACCTGGGCCTGCACTCATGTTGTTACGGTTAATACGTACTGATTCTTCACCTTCAGTGATTTCTAGCTCAGCAATACCTGATTCTTCTACTAATTCGATAAGCTTCTTTATCTTGCGAATATCCATTACACGACCCGCCTGTTAGTTTGTGTGTTAATTTAAATTAAATTGCGCTTTGCAACCGGCTCACAGCGGCATTCAATGCTGCGTGATAACCCATTGCGCCTAATCCACATATCACGCCTTGTGCCACATCAGAAAAATACGAATGATGACGAAAGGCTTCACGTGCGTGCACATTACTTAAGTGCACCTCAAAAAACGGAATATCAACACTCAACAGTGCATCACGTAATGCGACGCTAGTATGCGTAAATGCAGCTGGGTTGATAATTATGTAATCAACCGCTTGCCAAGCATCGTGAATTCGTTCGATGAGTGCTTGCTCACTATTACTTTGAAAATGCGTTAACTCAACATCTAGACTATTAGCAGCACTGGTTAGCTCCTCCATAATCTCACTCAGCGTCTGAAAACCGTATTTATCCGGTTCACGTTTACCAAGCATGTTTAAATTTGGACCATTTATAACTAAAAGGTTAAATTTTGCAGCCATAATACGCGATATATCCTATAAGTAATGAGTTAAGCGGTTACTAACTAGTTTTTCACTTTTAAGTAAGCAGAAAAAGCAATGTAGCAACAATTTCTCACGTTAACCAACTATTATAGTGATTTCGACGTAAATAGCAGCAAAATACTGGTCTTATCAGTGTCGTGGGTACAAATATAAGAAGAATTAAGAAGGTGCCACTTAGTCAATTCAAGTGGCACTATTGCACTATTATTGTGCGCTGGCGCGCACAACTGCTAGCTGTTTAGCAAAGTCCTCAGCATTTAAAAAGCCCGTTACGCGCTGCGTACTAAGCTCTTGTCCTTGAGTATTAAAAAACAAAATACTAGGTAAACCAAACACCGTGTACTCTTCCATTAGCTCAATTGTTTTATTATCACTCTCAGTTAAATCAATTTGAATAAGCTGATAGTGGCTAAACTCACTTTGCACTTTGGCATCAGGAAAGGTGTAATGTTCAAACTCTTTACACGCCACACACCAGTCGGCATATAAATCGACCATAACCATTCGACCTTCGTCGTTTGCTTGTGCAACTGCTTCTTTTAGTTCTGCTAAATCAGCAACCTGTTTAAATTCATTATTTTGTGAGCTTACCTGTACTGTTTGTACTTGTACCGGCCAAAGGTAGTTTTTAGTTAACGTAAAGCCTGTAATAACTAATAGAGTTGCAGCAAACCATAATGCAGTTTTTAACTTGCTTTGTGTTTGGCTACTTTGCCAATGATGTAAGTACAGTGCTGTTGCTAATGCAAGCACACCTGCCATTAATAATATAATCTCGGCGCTTACTAGTCGCTCAAGTAATATAAGCGGCACAACGAGCATCACAAAACCAAACAAGGTTTTAACTTGCTCCATCCAACCACCCGCTTTAGGAAGCAATTTACCGCCAGATGTACCAAGTAATAAAAGTGGTAACCCCATACCTAAACTGAGCACGTACAGTGTTAAACCACCTACTAAGTAATCACCACTTTGCGCTACAAATAACAGTGCCGCCGACAGTGGCGCAGTAGTACAAGGTGATGCTATTAAGCCCGAAAGTACACCCATTAAAAATACGCCAACGTAGTTGCCGCCTTTTTGGTTGTTACTTACTTGGGTTAGCTTGCTCATCATACTGCTTGGCAGTTTAATTTCGTACCAACCAAACATCGACATAGCCAATAATACAAATAATAAACTAAAGCTGATTAACACAAATGGATGCTGTAAATACCCCTGCACTTGCCCACCAAGCGCCGCAACAACTAAGCCTAGTGCTGCATAGGTAACTGCCATGCCTTGTATATATACAAACGACAACGCAAACGCTTTTTTAGTTGAAAGGTTTTGCTGACCCGCAATTAAGCTAGACAAAATTGGAAACATTGGGAATACGCATGGCGTAAAAGCAAGGCCTACACCAACAGCAAAAAATATGAGTAAATTAGTTATTAAGCTCTGACTGGCTAATTGCTCAGTAAAAGTCAGTTCTTTTTCGGTGTCATCCGAATTTGTTGTAGGTTCAGTAGTTGGCTCGTTGAGTGCTGCAAATGTACTTTGCGCTGTTGCCGCTTCATCTGTAGCGCTATTTTGATCTACATTTTTAATCTGTGCGCCACTAATTACACTAAGTGGAATGCTAATCACTTCTGGTGGATAACAAAGCCCTGCTTTTGCACAGCCCTGATAGCGAACTTTAACAACCGCTCCCTCAGTGATATTACTTAACTTACTAACAACGCTCGCGGTATTAAAAAAGACTTCTGTTTTACCAAAAAATTCATCTTCAATAATTTCGCCACTACCAGAGTCACCTACTTGGATGTTTGCACCCTTGGCAATGATTTCTATTTTCTTTTTATATAAATAATAGTCTGGTGCTATATCCCAACCTACAAACAAGGTGCTGCCTTGCTGATCAAAGTCAAATACAAACGCTTGGTCTACAGGTAAAAAAGTGTGTTGAGGAGGCCCAAGTAGATCACCAAGCACATTATTAGTCGCAGCCTTTACAGGTACGGTTAATAATGTAACCAACAATAAAAAGAAAAAACGCATTAATTCAGTACCTCGTCCATCCAATTAAAATACGCCAAATTTCCCGTAGAAACTTCTAAAACCTGAATCTCTGGCACTTCGTAGCTATGTAACTCTTTTATTGTTAGAAACACATCGTTCATTTTATCTGATTTCGTTTTTATAAGTAGCTTAGCCTCAGTTGCTTCTGCAACTTCGCCTTCCCACATATAAATAGAGCCCATGTTAGGTAAAATATTTACACAAGCAGCTAGTTTTTTTTCTACCAACGCCCTTGCAAGTGTGCGTGCTTCTGCTTCGTCTTTGCAGGTCGTAAAAATCATTTTAAAATGCGTAGTCATTATGAACCTATACTTATTGGACAGTGTCTATCATCATAGTATCTGATAGCCGATACAATGTGTAGACGCTAAAATATCAGTAAAATGACGATACCTATGCCCTAACCTTGAAAAGAGACCTCGTCACCCTCATTTATATTTCATCAACTCTTTTGAGTGTCATTATTTAGAGAGCGCTATGTTTAGATTTTTATTTGTGTTGTTTATTATCATCCCTATTATCGAAATCGCTTTGCTGATTCAAGTAAGCGACGTGATTGGCGGATTTGCAACAATTGCACTTGTTGTTATTACTGCGATTTTAGGTGCCAAAATGGTTAAAACACAAGGTATGGGTGCGCTGCAAAACGTACAAGCGCAAATGGCGCAAGGGCAAATGCCAGCCAAAGAATTATTTACCGGAATATGCGTTGTAATTGCAGGTGTATTACTCCTTACTCCTGGCATTATGACTGACGTATTTGGGCTACTATTATTAACCCCTGCAATTCGTAACAAATTGGCCGCAGGCCTTGCTAGCCAAGCAACTGTTAGAATGAGCGCTGGCATGCAACAAGGGCCATCGCCGTTTGCTGGGCAGCAACATGCTGAACGAGAGCAAGGGCAAATGGAACAACCAACAACTATTGATGGTGAATATGAGAGAAAAGATTAAAAATTTATCGTTTTTTCTCTTGGAATTTTACACTCTACCCCCATTAATGAATGCAAATTAGAAAAGCTTTTTTCTGTAATGTACAGAAACTGTTAGGAGAACTAAAAAACATGAACATTCGTCCTTTACAAGATCGCGTAATCGTTAAACGTCTAGAAGAAGAAACAAAATCTGCTGGCGGTATTGTATTAACTGGCTCTGCAGCTGAAAAATCAACTCGCGGAGAAGTTGTAGCCGTTGGTAATGGTCGCGTTTTAGAAAACGGTGACGTGAGAGCGTTAGAAGTTAAAGCCGGTGACACTGTGTTATTTGGCTCATATGTTGAAAAAGTTGAAAAGATCGAAGGTCAAGAGTACCTGATCATGCGTGAAGATAATATTTTAGGCATTGTAGGCTAAACCTACTTTTCGTTTATAAACATTTAAGAATTTAGAGGAATTTAAAACATGGCAGCAAAAGAAGTACTTTTTGCAGGTGACGCACGCGCTAAAATGCTAACTGGCGTAAACATCCTGGCAAACGCAGTAAAAGTTACATTAGGTCCTAAAGGCCGTAACGTTGTACTAGATAAATCATTTGGCTCACCAGTTATCACTAAAGATGGTGTATCTGTAGCAAAAGAAATCGAACTTGAAGACAAGTTTGAGAACATGGGCGCACAAATGGTTAAAGAAGTTGCATCTAAAGCAAATGATGCAGCCGGCGATGGTACAACTACCGCTACAGTACTTGCACAGTCTATTGTTAATGAAGGCCTTAAAGCTGTTGCAGCGGGTATGAACCCAATGGATCTTAAGCGCGGCATCGACAAAGCAGTTATTGCTGCTGTTGCAGAGCTTAAAGCGTTATCTGTTCCTTGTTCTGATACTAAAGCAATTGCACAAGTAGGTACTATTTCAGCTAACTCTGATAAAGAGATTGGCGACATCATTGCACAAGCAATGGAAAAAGTAGGCCGTAACAGTGGTGTTATTACTGTAGAAGAAGGTCAATCACTTGAAAACGAACTAGATGTTGTTGAAGGCATGCAGTTTGACCGTGGTTACTTATCTCCTTACTTTATCAACAGCCCAGAAAAAGGCACTGTTGAACTAGATAACCCATTTATTCTACTTGTAGATAAAAAAATATCTAATATCCGCGAATTATTACCAACATTAGAAGCGGTTGCTAAAGCAAGCAAACCACTACTAATCATCGCAGAAGACCTTGAAGGCGAAGCACTAGCTACATTAGTAGTTAATAACATGCGCGGTATTGTTAAAGTATCAGCAGTTAAAGCACCTGGTTTTGGCGACCGTCGTAAAGCAATGCTACAAGATATCGCTGTATTAACTGGCGGTACTGTTATTTCTGAAGAAATCGGCTTAGAGCTTGAAAAAGCAACAGTTGAAGACCTAGGTACAGCTAAGCGCGTAATTATTACTAAAGATGATACAACAATCATTGATGGTGCTGGTGAAGAAGCGGGTATTAGCGGTCGTGTTTCACAAATTAAAGCACAAATCGAAGAAGCAACATCAGACTACGATAAAGAGAAACTACAAGAGCGCATGGCTAAACTAGCTGGCGGTGTTGCAGTAATCAAAGTAGGTGCTGCTACTGAAATGGAAATGAAAGAGAAAAAAGACCGCGTTGAAGATGCATTAAATGCAACTCGTGCAGCGGTTGAAGAAGGCGTAGTACCTGGTGGCGGTGTTGCACTTGTACGTGCAGCTAGCAAGCTGGTTGATTTAGTTGGCGACAACGAAGATCAAAACCACGGTATTAAAGTTGCACTTCGTGCGATGGAAGCACCACTTCGTCAAATCGTAACTAACGCTGGCGAAGAAGCATCAGTTGTAATTAACGCAGTTAAAGGCGGCGAAGGTAACTACGGTTACAACGCAGCAACTGGCGAATACAACGACATGATTGAAATGGGTATCCTAGATCCAACTAAAGTAACACGCTCTGCATTACAGTTTGCAGGGTCTATTGCGGGTCTAATGATCACTACTGAAGCAATGGTAGCTGAAATCCCAAAAGATGAAGCTGGTGGCGCTGATATGGGTGGCATGGGCGGAATGGGTGGTATGGGCGGCATGATGTAATCACCCCCTAAACACCTAGCTCAAATAAAAACCCAGCTTCGGCTGGGTTTTTAGCTATTGGGCACAAATAAAGTAAAAGCCACAGGTGTGGCTAATTAATAAAATGACTTCGCGTATCCCTTTGCTTCTTAAATGCATGCCAAGCCATACTCAGAGTTAATTTTATTTATTAAAAATTATTAAGGATATTAAGATGAATAAAAAACCTGAACTGATCATCTCATCACTCGATGCAGATAGATTGTATGACTTAATGGAATCATTGCCTGCAGGTAGCTTTGCTAATAAAGAAGAATTGGAAGCTGAACTGGCACGAGCTACAATAGTCGAACCTAAAGATATGCCATCGTCAGTTGTAACGATGAACTCAACTGTAAACTTTATTGTTGAGTCTTCTAAAGAAGAATTTACGTTAACCTTGGTGTACCCAAAGAACAGTGACTCTAGCGGCGATAAAATATCGATATTATCACCCGTTGGTAGCGCATTACTTGGGCTAAACCAAGGCGACGAAATTGAGTGGCCTAAACCGAGTGGCGGCTTAATAAAGGTAAAAATAAAAGAAGTAACCTATCAACCAGAACGTGCTGGTGAATTACACAGATAAACACTTTATGCACTTAGTACTAAAAAATCGATTTAAAGTAAACCCAGCCTCGGCTGGGTTTTGCTTTTTATTATAAAGCAGATTGATATTGTTTAATTTATACCCACATCTAAGTTACGTATAACTAAGATTTATATTAAATGGATTTATTAAATAATAACGGAATATTCATCTTCTTTGTTTTTGTTGCCCTTGTGACTGGGTTATTTTCATTCGTAGTTTGGGCTATGCTCAAAATGGTCACGTGGGGTAAAAGTATGTCTAAGGGGGCTTATTTATTTTTGGCATTCTTTCCGCTTATTTCTATTATTCCTATCCCACCGCCTACATACGAAAATGTACAAAAAGCAAAACAAGAACAAAGAAAACGCAAAGAAGACTCAGGTGATCCACCCGATGATGAAGACGAACTCGTAAGTTAATTCATATTACATACTGCGGGCATATACCTGCGTAATCGTTTACTAAATATGATAAAAAGCACATTTATTTAATAGTACGGAGTGAGCTAAACATGACTAACGTTCAACAGCATATCGGCAGCATTGCATTAGTTGTTAAGGACTACGACGATGCCATTGAGTTTTATACTCAAAAGCTTAACTTTGAGTTAGTTGAGGATACTGATTTAGGAGAGGGTAAACGCTGGGTGTTGATTTCACCTCCAAATTCAAACGGGGCTAGTTCAAATGGGACTAATTCGAGCAGGACTAATCTACTGCTTGCTAAAGCCACAACACCCGAACAGATCAGCGCTATTGGTAATCAAACGGGTGGGCGCGTGTTTTTATTTTTGCATACTGATGACTTTTGGCGAGATTATAATTTAATGCTTTTTAAAGGCGTTACATTTAACGAAGAGCCTAGAGTAGAACCCTATGGCACCGTAGCGGTTTTTGAAGACTTGTATGGTACAAAATGGGATTTATTACAGCTTAATAATCAGTGAGATAAAATGCTGTTAAATATAAAAGCAAAATTTTTATTAAGCGCAGGAGTTATTGCATCTGCAGCGGCTGTATGGCATTTACTTTGTATATGGGGTGGCACTAGTTGGTTTATATTTGCTCGCGCCCCAATACAAATAATAGAATCATCACAGCAAGGTACATTCCTTGCGCCTTTAGGTAGTATTGCAATAGCTGGACTCATGTTTGCCTGTACTGCATTTGCCTTATCAGCAATTGGCTTAGTGCGTAACATAGTACTTACTAGAACCGCTTTAACTGCTATTGCAACCTTGTGTATCATACGAAGCTTAATAATTATCCCTGCATTAATACGAGCCGATACGTGGAATATTATAGCGAGCAGTGTTTGGCTTTATGTAGGTGTATGCTTTTTAGTGGGTGCAATAACGTTCCACAATTTAAAGCCGAACACTGATAGTTGAGTGACGCTTAAACTCACGTCACTTTATTAACTAACTCTCTTACAATTGCGAATAAATCACTGGGTAGCATTCCCCTTTGCCCGTCTCGCTCACTTGCAATATCACCGGCTTTAGCATGCAGTGTTACACCATAGCGTGCTGCTTCATCAATAGTTAAACCTTGGGCAAGCAATGCCCCAATAATACCAGTGAGTACATCGCCACTGCCGCCAACGGCCAATGCCGGGTTGCCATCTTCACATACCCACGTGTGCTGGGCATTATCTATTAATGTTCCTGCGCCTTTTAATACACAAGTCGCGTTATAGCGTTTAGCGCAAAGGCGGGCATAATTAAAACGATCAGATTCGATTTCGCTGGTGCTAACACTTAGCAGTCGCGAAGCTTCGCCGGGATGTGGAGTAAGTACGCATTGCTCTAACGTGTATGATGAAGCTTGCTTAGCCAGTAAATTAAGGGCATCTGCATCTATAACCAATGGCATTTTATTGTTTTGGCAATATTGCATTACTTCATCGAATGTTTGTTGTGCCCACTCGTCTTGCCCAAGCCCTGGGCCAATAACAACGCAGCTTGCCCACTCTAGCGCTTGATGTAAGTTATTACTGCTTACCATAAGTTCTGGTCTGCCAATACTAATAGGCGTTATTGAGCTTTCGTGTGTATACACTCTTACCATGCCAGCACCCGTTCTAAGAGCTGCTTCACTACTTAACCTAATTGCACCTGCAGTACCTTGATTGCCACCAACACATAAAAGTTTACCGTGGCTTCCTTTGTGACTATTGATTGCCCGCGTGGCTATTCCTTTAAAGCTATTGATATTAACAAGGGTTCCTGAAGATTGAGCGATACAAGTAAACGCATCGCCAATTGCTAAATCATCAAATACTAACTTACCGCTATATTGTTTACCTGCCGTCGTTGCGAGCCCTTGCTTAATGCCCACAAAAGTAACGGTTGAAGTCGCTTGTACTGCACATCCTAAAGGCTGCCCTGTATTTGCTTCAATACCTGATGGAATATCAATGCTTATTACGGGCTTATCACTGTTATTTACAGCTTTTATTATATTCGCAAAATTATCGCGCACTGCGTTTTTAAGGCCAGTACCAAGGAGCGCATCAATAACTATATCGCACTTATTAAGAGTGTCTTTTGTAAAATGAGAAACCACCCCACCCGCTTCAATCCATAACTGCTGCGCTTTTGCTGCATCACCGGTTAATACTTTATTAGGCTCAGCTGCGCATACTGTTACCTCTTTACCTGATTGCATAATAAGCCTAGCTACAATGTAACCGTCTCCAGCGTTGTTACCATGGCCAACAATAACTAATGTATGCTGTGCATCAAATAACTGCCATTGCTTATATATGGCCTCGCCTGCACGCTGCATTAGGGTAAATAAATCACAATGACTATTTTTAGCAGCTAAAGCTTCACTATCTCTTACTTGTTGTGCGGTAAATAAAGTTTTATTGAGCATGACGGATCCTGTAATAGGTGATACTTCACCTTATCAAATACTTATATCTAGCGGCTAGTTCTGTTAATAATTTTAAACTGCAATTTTATTTAAAGCGTAACTTAGTAAAACACTCCCGAGCCAATTTGGGCATGACCAACATGAGCACGACTAACTTGAGCAAGGTGAGCTAATTAAAGTACAATGCAGTTAATTAAAGGCTTGGCTTACTTGTAACCCAAGCCTGTTTATTTTTAGGTAGATAAAAACATGGCACAAACTCGCGGTAACTTATTTATTTTGTCAGCCCCTTCTGGTGCTGGTAAATCAAGCTTAATCAATGCGTTATTAAAAAAACACGCTGACATGAAAGTATCTGTATCACATACAACTCGCGCCCCTCGCCCAGGTGAAGAAAATGGCGTGCATTATCACTTTGTATCTACAGACGAATTTAAAGCGCTTATTGCCAAAGATGACTTTTTTGAATGGGCTCAAGTATTCGATAATTACTACGGCACATCAAAGCAGGCTATTGAGTCGCAACTTGATGCCGGTATTGATGTGTTTTTAGATATTGATTGGCAAGGCGCTCAGCAAGTGCGCAAAATTATGCCAAGCGTACAAACTATTTTTATTCTACCTCCTTCAAAAGAAGAATTAGAACAACGCTTAAATAACCGTGGCCAAGATTCGGCTGAAATTATTGCCTCTCGTATGGCAAAAGCACAATCTGAAACATCACATTATAACGAATACGACTTTGTAATTGTTAATGATGACTTTGAGAGCGCACTTGCCGACATAGAAATAATTGTAATGGCTCAGCGCTTAACACTAAAAGCGCAAGAAGATCGTCACCAAGTTTTACTAAATAGTCTGCTTAAATAATTTAAGCTTACTTAAATTAGGCTTAGGCAAGTAAAACTGATAAAAATTGAACACTGGCTATTGGCGAAAGTGGCTCCTTGGAGTAAACTACGTCTTTGCTTTTAAATTATTTTTGGAGTGCTGTGATGGCCCGCGTAACAGTTGAAGATGCAGTAGATGCAGTTGGTAATCGTTTTGACTTAATTTTAGTTGCGGCTCGTCGTGCCCGCCAAATTGCTGTTGGTGGTAAAACTCCACTAGTAGACCCTGAAAACGATAAGCCAACGGTAGTTGCTTTACGTGAAATTGAATTAGGTTTAGTTGATAGCGCTTCAATGGACTTAATTGACCGTGAAGAACAACAACACCAAGAAGCAGCAGAATTAGCTGCTGTTGCTGCCATTGTTGGTGGCAACCAATAATCGACCTCCCGGTCTGATTTAGCCAACGGCGCAGTATTTCTACTATAGCCGTTGGCAATCCTTTCATTTCATCGTATATTCGTAGCTTACCTAATTTGCTTCACTAGGGCCTGTTTATCTTTCGAGGTTAAATTTGCAGCAGTATGCTTGGTATTTAGGCAAGGCAGAGCCTATGTAGTGTGGTTATTTCCCATAAATAGGCGATAACGCAGTATAAATGCCAAACATGTGCTGCCCAAAGGGTTCTGCCTAGGGGCAATTTACTCTTTGTTGCTCGATTTTTACTTAGCCCGCTAGGCTAAAAACCTCGCGCCGCGATTAAATCGCCCCTAGATTGAACAAATTTTAATCCTGAAAGGTCAACAGGCCCTAGAACATTGGAGTGTGAATGTATCTTTTTGAAGGTCTTAAAAAGAAAATTTCAGAATACTTGCCCGCTGCTGATGTAGAGCTGGTTCAAAAATCTTACGTGGTAGCCCGAGAGGCCCATGAAGGACAAACTCGCTCAAGTGGCGAACCTTACATAACTCATCCAGTAGAAGTAACCCAAATTCTTGCAGGCATGCATCTTGACCATGAAACGCTCATGGCCGCGCTAATGCATGATGTAATTGAAGATACTGATTTTAGCCAACAAGATTTAGCCGAAATTTTTGGCGAAACTGTGGCAGAACTCGTTGAAGGTGTAAGTAAGCTCGATAAGCTCAGCTTTAAAGATAAAAAAGAATTCCAAGCTGAAAACTACCGCAAAATGATTATGGCAATGACTCAGGATATTCGAGTTATTTTAATCAAGCTTGCTGATAGAACGCACAATATGCGTACTTTAGGGGCACTGCGCCCAGATAAGCGCCGCAGAATAGCACGTGAAACGCTTGAGATTTACGCGCCAATAGCAAACCGCTTAGGTATTCACGATATTAAAAATGAGCTTGAAGACTTAGGTTTTCAAGCTTTATATCCTATGCGTCATCGCGCACTTAAATCTGAAGTAGCTAAAGCACGTGGTAATCGCAAAGAAGTTATCACTAATATCCAACATGAAATAGAAGCACGTCTTGAAGAGTCAGGCATTAAAGCGACTGTGTCAGGCCGTGAGAAACATTTATATAGTATTTATAAAAAAATGCTTAATAAAGAACTGCTATTTAACGAAGTTATGGATATTTACGCGTTTAGAATTGCAGTTGATTCTATGGATACGTGTTATCGCGTATTAGGTGTGGCTCATAGTCTTTATAAGCCTATAGAAACACGCTTTAAAGATTATATTGCTGTACCAAAAACTAATGGTTACCAATCGCTTCATACTTCATTAGTTGGCCCACACGGGATACCTGTTGAGATTCAGATTCGTACTCACGATATGGATCAGATGGCCGACAAAGGTGTAGCGGCGCACTGGATGTATAAAAAATCAGGTGATGGTGCCGGTAATACTTCGCAGCAACGTGCTCGCCAATGGATGCAAAGCTTATTAGAGCTTCAGCAAAGTGCGGGTTCATCGTTTGAATTTATTGAAAACGTAAAAACTGAGCTATTCCCAGAAGAAATTTACGTATTTACACCTGATGGTCGTATTGTTGAGCTACCAATGGGCGCTACCGCAGTCGATTTTGCGTATGCAGTGCATACTGATGTAGGCAACACTTGTGTAGGCGCTCGCGTTAATCGCAAGCCACATCCTTTAAGTCGGCCATTAGATACAGGGCAAACCATAGAGATAATAACAAGCTCAGGTGCCCACCCTAATGCAACATGGCTAAACTTTATTGTTACTGGTAAAGCACGCTTAGGTGTTCGTAATTACCTTAGAAGCCAGCATCATGAAGAGGCTATGCTTTTAGGGCGTCGTTTACTTGATTCGGCATTAGGCGAAAACAAACTAGATAGCATTGCTGATGAAAATATAGCGAGAGTACTTGAAGAGCACGAACTAACTACGCTTCTTGAATTACTTGTA
The DNA here is from genome assembly GCF_015864715.1 of Pseudoalteromonas sp. NZS71. Lineage (NCBI taxonomy): Bacteria > Pseudomonadati > Pseudomonadota > Gammaproteobacteria > Alteromonadales > Pseudoalteromonadaceae > Pseudoalteromonas > Pseudoalteromonas sp. NZS71. The sequence goes on from NZ_JADYWS010000007.1 coordinate 70,899, forward strand.
GAAATTGGCTCTGGTAACTTAATGAGTATGTTAATTGCCAAGCGCTTATTGCAAAATGACAATGACGATTTAACTGATATAACAAGCCAAGCTAAAGCGACCATTATTGGTACTGAAGGCATGTTAGTGAATTACTCTAAGTGTTGCCGACCTGTACCAGGCGATGCCATTACAGCTCATATAAGCCAAGGTAAGGGCCTGACCGTTCACCGCCAAGAATGTAAAAATATTCGTGGTTGGGAAAATGAGCGCTCTAAATACTTAGTTGTAAAATGGGACGATAACCCAGAAAAAGAATATATTGCAGCTCTGAGAGTTGAAATTATTAACCATCAAGGCGCGTTAGCTAAGCTAACCAATGTTGTCGCTACAACCCAAGCCAATATTGTCGAAATTGCCACCGATGAAAAAGAAAGTAATTTATACGTGATAGATTTGGGGGTTACCGTTAAAAACCGTATCCACGTTGCTAACATTATGCGCCGCATTCGCGTTATGCCTGATGTACAAAAAGTCTATCGTAAAAAATAAAATAGGAAACACATGAATAAAGCATTTATCTCTACCGACAAAGCACCTGCAGCTATTGGCACTTACAGCCAAGCAGTTAAAGTAGGTACCGCTGTTTATTTATCTGGTCAAATTCCATTAGTTCCAGAAACGATGGAAATGATTTCAGAAGATTTTAGCGAGCAAACGCATCAAGTATTTAAAAATATTGCTGCGGTATGTGAAGAAGCAGGCGGAAAAATTCACGATTTAGTTAAAATCAATATTTACCTAACTGATCTATCTAACTTCGCCACTGTAAATGAAGTGATGAGCCAATACTTTAAACAACCTTACCCAGCGAGAGCTGCATTAGGTGTTCGTGCACTACCAAAAGGTGCACAAGTTGAAATAGACGGAATAATGGAATTACCTTCTACCAATTAAGTATTACAGGCTATAGAGCTTCTCTATAGCCTTTATTTTTCGCTCCGCACTTCGTTTTATCTGACTTCTTGACTCAAATGTAAATTTCTAGCAATCTGTAGTTGTGTTTTAAAAAACAAACTTAACTTAAGTAGTAAAAAAGGATTAACTCGTGTTTAAGCTTGCCAACAATGGAAATGTTTTACTTGATGTAAAAGAACATATTCCTCCCAGCGCTGCATTTATTTTAGAGGCTCTCGAAAAGTCAGCTTTTTGCGACTGTAAAATAGATCATGGCGCTATTAATGATTTTTTTAAAAACGAAAACACACAACAAACTCTCGTTGTAGCAACAAAACACAATGCCACTTTAAATGTAACAATTAGCGACGATAAAATGCTGGCCATTGGCGAGCTAACGATTGCCCAAGGTGGAAAGTTATTAAGTTTAGAAGATGCAAAAAAACAACTCGTTAAAGCAGGCATTGTGCGTGGGTATAAACAAGCTTTTTTAGAACAGCTGCTGCAAAAACAATCTGAACACTCTGCGGGATCTGTAGTTAAAGGGATATTAGCTAAAGGTAGGCTCCCAAGCGATGGTTTAGCCACTAAACTAATAACAACCGTAGAGACTTTAAAAGACCGCTTAAAAGCGCCCAAGCTCAAAGAAGATGGCAGTGTGGACATGCGCGACTTTGGCAAGCTTGCAAGCGTAGAACCTGGCTCTGTGCTTATTCGCCAGCAACCAGCAACCCCCGGTAAAGAAGGCTTTACCGTAATAGGTGACATACTGCCCGCAAAGCCCGGAGAAAATAAACAATTAGTGGCAGGCGAAGGGACTGAAATATCAAAAATGAATCCGCTTGAGTTAGTCTCTACTATTGCTGGTGTTCCGGTTGAAATTAATAATGGTATGCGTGTCGACGATATTTTTACCATTTCAGATGTAAATGTAAAAAGCGGCCATATTGACTTTCAAGGCAGTGTTATTGTTACTCGCAATATAGACCCTGGGATGAAAGTAACTGCCAAAGGCGATATTACTATATTTGGCACGGTTGAATCAGGTGAGCTTACCGCAGGCGGAAACATCACTGTTAAACAAGGCATTATTGGCCATCAAAAAGTGGATAGTAAGTCACTTTCTTGCAAGCTAATTGCGCTAGGTGATATTCATGTATCTCACTCACAGTATTGTTATCTCGATGCAAATAATATTTTTATTGATCGCCAAACAAGCCATTGTGTAATGAAAGCTAAACGCTTACTGCAAGTAGGCCAACCAGACTTACCTAAAGGTAAAATATTTGGTGGTGAAATACTTGATGCAACAACTCTCATTGCTGGCGAAATAGGGAATGAATCAGGTGCTAAAATGATTATTAATTTAGCAGCTTCTGGTGCTGAAATAACAGCGGATACTGATAATTGCTTTAGAGACTTAGCTAAAACAGATGCACAATTAGATACGCTGCAAGCAGCGCTAGAAAAAACTGATTTAGTGAAGGATGCCGAAAAGAAGAAAATATTAATCACTAAAATTGGAGCTACTCAGAAACATTATTGTGAGCAAGCAGAGAAATTAGAAAAACGTCTTTCAAACTTAGATCATGACTTACACGATTTACTTAGCGACGCTAATTTAACGGTGAATTCTGTTTTGCATTCAGGCGTAGAGATTCATATTTTTGATAAAGTACTTAAAACAATCCGCAATTACCCTCCGTGCAACGTTAAACTTTTAAATAATAAAATTGAAATAGAGTTTAAAACACACTAAAAAATTGAGTGCTCTATTGAGCACTCAAATTAACTCACTTTTTTACAATTTAAAGTAAGCCACTTACCGTATCATAAGTTTGACTTGGCCATACACCCACTTGTACTTGGCCAATATGCTGCTTTTGTAGCAATAGCATCGCTAGCCGCGACTGCCCTATTCCACCGCCAATCGTTTGCGGAAATTTACTTTGTAGTAGCGCTTTATGCCAATCAAACTCTAAGCGGTCTTCATCTCCAGTTGTACTTAACTGCGCTTTTAAAACCTCAGGGCTTACACGTATACCCATTGATGATATTTCAAATGCATCTTCAAGTACTGGGTTCCATACTAAAATGTCACCATTTAAACCCATATATTGATCGCATGTTGGCGTAGACCAATCATCGTAATCTGGGGCTCTTACATCATGAATTTTGCCATCTCCAAGCGCGCCACCAATACCAATTAAAAATACAGCACCATATTCTTGTGCAATGGCTTTTTCGCGTTGCTTAGCACTAAAGTCAGGATACATTCTACGTAGCTCTTCACTGTGTACAAACTTAATATCGTCCGGTAAAAAAGGCGTCAAACCATAAGACTCACTTACAAAAGCTTCCGTCTCTTTTATCCCTTTATAAATAGACTGAACAGTTTGCTTTAGTGTTGCCAGCGAACGCTCTGTCGTTTCGCTAATTACTTTTTCCCAATCCCACTGATCAACATATACAGAATGAATAGGACTTAATGAATCTTCATCTGGGCGCAAAGCCTTCATTTGAGTGTAAATACCCTCACCAACACTAAAGCCATAAGTTGCCAGTGTTTTACGTTTCCACTTAGCCAGTGAATGCACCACTTCGTAGCGGCTATCTGTAATCGCTTTCACATTTACAGCAACTGCGTTTTCATGGCCACTCAAGTTATCTTGCGTACCGTCGCCAACCTTAGCCAAAATTGGGGCTTGAACCTCAACCAACCCAAGTTGGGTTTCAAGTTGTTGTGAAAAAAATTGCTTAACTTTACTTATTTGCTGCTGTTGCTGCACATAGTGTGAACTCATAATAATTGGCCTCATTCCCAGTTATTGTTACTTGCTTAATTGATAAAAAGCGCTCTAACTAGCGCCCTTAATGAAGTTAATGTAACGATTTAAAGGATTAATTCAACATCCCATAACAAAAATAGCTTTAATATATAAAAACCATCAATTAAGTGGTATAAAAAGCATATATTCGATAATTTTATGACAAATATATAATGGAAAATTATTTAATCGATAATCTCGATAAACAGATACTTCATGCGTTAATGGCAAATGCCCGTACTGCGTATGCCGAATTAGCAAAAAGATTTAATGTAAGCGCAGGGACAATTCACGTAAGAATTGAAAAAATGAAGCAAGCAGGGATCATTACAGGAACGCAATTAACGATTAATACTAAACAGCTGGGCTACGATGTGTGCTGCTTTATAGGCATTAATTTAAATAACGCACGTGATTACCCGCAAACGCTTATAAAGCTAGAAGCATTGGAGGAAGTGGTAGAGGCTTATTACACAACAGGTAACTACAGCATATTTATAAAGGTAATGACAAAGTCCATTGATCACTTACAAGATGTGCTGATTAATAAAATACAGGCAATAGAAGCCATTCAGTCAACAGAAACACTTATTTCTCTACAAAATCCAATTAGCCGTACGGTAATGCCTTAACTGCAAAAATCTCGTATAATTGCCGAAAAAAGAGGATAACCATGCAGCAAACTCGCTATCAAAGAATCGAAGACGTACTTTCGCGCCGTCAAACAGACCTAACCGTGTGTTTAGAAGACGTGCACAAACACCATAACTTATCTGCAATAGTACGAAGTGCTGATGCGGTTGGTTGCCATCACGTACATGCTGTATGGCCTGAAAAGCAAAAATGGCTAACAAACAATACCTCAGGTGGTAGCAAAAATTGGCTAGAGACGCACCTGCATAGAAATATTGATGATGCCGTTACTGCAATGCGTGAGCGCAATCCAGAAATACAAATATTAGCGACTCACCTATCAGAAGATGCCGTTGATTTTAGAGAAGTAGATTACACCAAGCCAACGGCCATTATTGTTGGACAAGAAAAAACGGGGATATCAGAAAAAGCCCTAGAATATGCCGATCAAAATATTATTATTCCAATGCAAGGCATGGTGCAATCGCTAAATGTTTCGGTTGCTGCTGCGCTAATATTGTTTGAAGCACAGCGCCAACGTGAGCTGGCTGGTTTATATAATAGAGATATGCTGAGCGCCGAAGTTAAACATCCACTTTACTTTGAAGGCTGCCACCCTATTATCGCAAGGCAGTGTAAACAAAAAAAATTACCTTATCCTGCACTTGATGAAAACGGCGAAATAGTCGCTGACGAGCAATTTTGGCAAGCTTTAAAACATACTTGATGGACTAAAGCTCTGTAAGTACACTTAGCCTACTCACAAATAATAAGATTGATACACTTTGTCTAAACCTAGCTTAAATCAATACCCAATTACAGAGCTCAAAGGGGTCGGCCCAAAAATGGCTGAGCGTTTGTTAAAGCTAGGTATTTTAACTGTGCAAGATATGCTTTTTCATTTGCCACTTCGCTATGAAGATCGCACTCGCTTATACGCGATTAATGAACTGGCATTGCATAGCCATGTGAGTGTTGAAGCAACAATTGAAACAAGCCAAATTACGTTTGGTAAAAGGCGCATGCTTGTTTGCCAAATCAATGATGGTACTGGCAGGCTAACACTACGATTTTTTAATTTTACCGCCGCACAAAAAAACGCATTTAGTGCAGGTAAAATAATACGTTGTTTTGGTGAAGTGCGACGTGGCCGCGTTGGCTTTGAAATGAGTCATCCTGAATACAGCATCAGCGATACCTCTAACGAGCAACCAGTAGCGACGACATTAACGCCTGTTTATTCAACAACCGAAGGTTTAAAGCAACTATCGATTAGAGCTTTAAGCGAGCAGGCTATTGATTTACTACATAAATACTCAGTAGAAGAACTACTGCCTTCACAGTGGCAGCCATCAAATATGCAGCTAAGTGACGCCTTATTATTACTGCACCGCCCACCAAATGATGTTGATGTAACTGCATTAGAGCAAGGTACTCACCCTGCTCAACAGCGCCTTGTATTTGAGGAGTTACTTGCTCAAAACCTCAGCTTATTAAAAGTACGAGAGCAAGGGCAACAAGTTAAAGCCGTGGCATTAAATCCGGTAAACACATTAGAAAGCCAATTTTTAGAGCTGCTTCCTTTTGCACCCACAAATGCGCAAAGCCGTGTAGTTGCTGAAATTAAAGGTGATATGCAACACGCGTATCCAATGATGCGTTTAGTACAAGGCGATGTAGGCTCAGGTAAAACCCTAGTAGCAGCACTTAGTGCACTAACAGCCATTGCGCAGGGCTTTCAAGTAGCTTTAATGGCTCCTACTGAAATTTTATCAGAGCAACATGGCGTTAATTTTACAACGTGGTTTAATCAACTAGGTATAACCGTTGCTTGGCTTGGCGGTAAAACAAAGGGCAAAGAGCGCGTAGCAACACTTGAAAAAATAGCCTCTGGTGAGGCGCAAATGATTATTGGTACTCACGCTTTATTTCAAGATGAAGTTAAGTTTAATAACTTAGTGCTTATCGTTATCGATGAACAGCACCGCTTTGGTGTCCACCAGCGTTTATCACTGCGTGAAAAGGGTAAGTTTGGTGATTGTTACCCTCATCAACTAGTTATGACCGCAACCCCCATTCCACGTACGCTCGCTATGACCGCCTATGCCGACTTAGAAACCTCTGTGATTGACGAGCTACCACCTGGGCGTACGCCAATCACAACAGTGGCACTTCCTGATACTCGCAGAGACGATATTATTGCCCGCGTTAAATTAGCGTGTAACGAGCAAGGCCGCCAAGTTTATTGGGTGTGTACACTTATTGATGAATCTGAAGTACTGCAATGCCAAGCCGCCGAAGACAGTACACTGCAGTTAAAAGAGGCGCTACCAGAGCTAAACGTAGGCTTAGTACATGGGCGAATGAAATCAGCTGAAAAACAAGCCATTATGAGCGAGTTTAAAGCAGGTAATATACATGTTTTAGTTGCCACGACGGTTATTGAAGTTGGTGTAGATGTCCCTAATGCGAGCTTAATCATTATAGAAAACCCTGAGCGCTTAGGCTTAGCACAGCTGCATCAGTTACGTGGGCGAGTTGGCCGTGGCGCTACTGCATCGCATTGCGTGCTTTTATACCACGCACCACTGTCTCATACTGCTCAAAAGCGATTAGGTGTACTACGCGATAGTAACGATGGTTTTGTGATAGCTGAGCGCGATTTAGAAATTCGTGGCCCTGGTGAAGTACTCGGTACAAAACAAACAGGGTTAGCCGAGTTTAAAATTGCCGATCTTACCCGCGATAAGCACATACTTAACCAAGTTAGACCGATTGCACAGCAAATGCTTAAGCAACACCCAGAGGTTGTTGACCCACTAATTCAACGTTGGTTGGGTAACAAGCAAAATTACGCGCAAGCGTAACCACTCTATTTTCGATACTTTTGAGTTTACTAAGTTAATTTACTAAATTAGCTTACAAAGGATATAAAAAAGCCAGCCCTAAACAATATAGAGCTGACTACTGATATCTAAGCTAAGCAGCATAAAAGCGATTAGCGCCTTTTACTGCTCTTAGTTAAATTTAAGCTTTGTTAAGCTCAAATATAAGCGATGTTTGCGGGAATGATATTGGCATTTGTAAACCAAACTGCATTAGCGCTTCACCTGTAAATGTTTGACCATTTACCGCAGCAATAGAAGATGGGCGATACTCTTCAAATTTTACCGGCCACACTAAGTTAAGTGTGTACTGCGCATCGGCATCTAGGCCAACAAAACGTAATTTATTAGGCGCTGTACGCGGTGTTTCGCGAACACTGTTATACGCAAATAACGCTTTTGTTTTTTGCTCATCGATTAAACCAAAGTTAATTGATAAATCGTCGCTATCAAGGCGGTACAAATCGGCGCTATGAATAAAGTCACGATGCTCTTTATGAAGTGCTATTGCCGCCTTAAGTGAATTGTATTCGTGATCGTTCAGTTCACGTGGGTCCATTTCGATTCCCATGTGGCCAAACATTGATACCGCAGCACGCATTTCAATACTTACATTACGCCCTGTGATATGACAATCGCGTGGGCCTACGTGTGCACCCATAACCGACGATGGGAAAAAGAACGAACATCCACGCTGTATTTCAAGGCGATCAAGCGCATCGTTTGAATCTGACGTCCATACACGGTCAGTGTGTGCAAGTACGCCGTAATCTACACGTGCACCACCTGACGAACAGCTTTCTATTTCAAGCCCTGGGTGCGCCGCTTTAATACGGTCAATTAAACGATAAAGTGCTAATGTTTGCTGGTGCACTGCTGGCTTACCATCAAAATTACCCGCATGGTTAATATCGCGGTTCATATCCCATTTAATGTACTTAATAGTTGGGTATTCAACTAAAATATCGTCAATTGCTTTGTATAGGTACTCAACAACCTCAGAGCGCGTTAAATCAAGTACTAGCTGATTTCTAAAGCTTAACTGTTCGTTGTTTTGAGAGCCTAAAACCCAATCAGGATGCGCGCGGTATAAATCACTATCTGGGTTAACCATTTCTGGTTCAAACCAAATACCAAACTCCATACCTAAGCTATTCACATGATCTATAACTGGTGATAAACCATCGGGGTAAATTTTGTAATCTACTGTCCAATCACCTAAGCCAGCGTTATCGCCACGGCGGCCTTTAAACCAACCATCATCAAGTACAAAACGTTCAATACCTAGCGGGGCCACTTTGTCGGCTAGTTGCTTAAGCGTATCTACGTCGTGATCAAAGTAAATGCCTTCCCATGTGTTGTAATGCACAGGACGCGTTTTTTCACGCTGTGCTTGGCTAAGTAAATTAGCTTTAACAAAACGATGAAAATTACGAGAAAGCGCACTAAAACCTTCACTCGAAAACGAGCCATAAATGCTCGGGCTTTGATACGTTTGACCTTTAGCAAGCGTAAGCTCACCAGGAAGTAATAGCTCACCCATTTGCACGTAACGACGACCTTCAGCTAAAAGCTCTGCGCGTAGTTTATTATTACCACTCCAACCTAAATGAAAGCCGTAACATTCGCCGTGCTGCTCGCCTGCATTTTCGTTATGCACTAATAAACCAGGGAATACATCGTGTGATGTTTTGCCTTTACGGTTTTCACGAACAAAACTGCCTAAGACTAAATCAACCGATTGACGTTGAAATTCATTTGACCAACGACCTTCAAAGCTCACTATTTTGCTTACGCTATCTGGCAATTGAAATGTTGGCGCGGCGCAAAAATTAACGCCCAGTGGTGAGTCACCTAAATTAGTTAATACGGTATGCGCGCTAAGTACGTCAGTGCTTTTATCAAGTGTAATGCTGTGCACGACTTCAATACCACGAAGCTTATCTACGCTTACAAATTCAAGTGTTGCGGCTGAAGGCTGACGAACTTCTTGAAGTTGTGGCCCTACTGACCATGCGATTGAATCATTTACTAGCTCAAGCCCTGGCGCACCAGTAAAGCCTTCGCCTAATAACGGAGATAGAGAAATAGGCGCTTCTTCAACCACGGCACATTTTACTTCTTGACGCGTAGCAAGCTGAGTTAGCATTGTTTCTGTTGTTTGCTCAGATAGGCGTTTACCAAAGTACAGTAACGCCGGTGTTTTGCTCTGGCAGTCGAAAATAACGGTGCTGTTTACACTGTCTAATCGATAAAATGATTTAGTGTCGGCCATGATTTTCCTATCCTCTTGTTCATTGTGTGAGTTATAAATATAACGAAAATTAGTAAGCTACACTATTTACTAAATGTATCTCTTTGCTTGAGCCACAATCTATCAGATGGTGACACTCAATAATAATAGTATATATCATACAAATTAGGTTTTGATAGTCTTTACATCGCAAATAGTCAGATAAACTCACTGGAAGTACCACTGTAATAAAAAGTATTAAACTAACCTTCGCTTGGAAGTTCTCATGTTGCTTTTAATACATATAAAAAATCGGCCAGAGTTTCCCCATGACCGATTTTGTCAGCTTAAACTATTTATAATCTATTTTTGTACTTGTCCTGCGTCATCAAGTGCCGGTGTTTTACCTGCCCACTGCGCATTCAAACCAAATACCACTTTATTTACTATCAATGCAAAGGCTACACATACAATCAGTGTAATTGGCATTAAGTGAATGTAATGAATGTCAGTATGTAGTGGTGAGTTTGCAAATGTAAGCATGCCGTACATTACAACACCTAAAATTACTGCTGCAATACCTGCACGTGCATCCACATTTTTAAATAATAAGCCCACTACAAAAATTGAGAATATAGGCATACTTAATAAGCCATTTAATTGCTGTAGTAAGTTAATAATGCTATCTGCTTGCTGGTAAATTGGTACAAGTACCAGTGTTAAGCTTGTGAGTAGCAATGTTACGTAACCACTTAGCTTTACAACACTTGGCTCTTTATTAAAGTACGCTTCGTGAATGTCACACACATATAGTGCTGTAGCTGAATTTAATAAGCTGTTGTAAGTAGAAAGCACAGCTGCTGCCATTGCCGCTGCGAACACACCGGTTAACCATGCTGGCATTACATCACCCACAATTCGACCATAAGCAGCGTCGCCAATATCGCCATAAAGTTTAAACGAAATAATACCCGGTAATACCACAATTGCAGGGACGATTAAAAAACGAATACCCGCAGCTGCAAATATACCTTTTTGCGCTTCTTTAACATTAGGTGCTGCCATTGCTCGCTGTGTGATTGTTTGGTTAGTACCCCAGTAATACATTTGAATAAAGATCATACCGGTTAAAAGTGTTGGCCACGGAATAGGTGAGTCAGCATCGCCTATGAGTGTTAAGCGCTCCTCAGGAATACCCGTAAAGTCATAATCAATCGCATTAAGTGCTAAAAACACGACTAAAACAGCCATGCCTAGTACAAGTATGCCATTGTAGGTATCCGATACAGCAACTGCTCGCAGGCCGCCAAAAAACGCATAAACAGCACCAATAATGGCAAATGCGGTGGCAATATACATTAGCGGAATATCAACCTTAAACATGGTTTGCATAAATAGCGCGCCAGAATAAATAACCGCTGGCATATAAATAAGTGCATTACCTAAAAAGAATAAACCACCAATAACAGCGCGAATATGTTTGTTGTTATAGCGCTTTTCTAAAAGCTCTGTGGTCGTTGTACAGTTGTATTTGTAATAAACAGGAATGAACACTTTGGCTAAAATAATCAAACCTATAATTGCTGCAAGCTCCCACCAAACCAGTAAAGCCATTTGGTTACCATTCATACCTACAAGCTGATCAGTACTTAAATTAGTTAATGTGATTGAACCTGCAACAAACATCCAAGTAAGGCCACCGCCCGCTAAAAAATACTCTTTGGTTTGGCTTTGTCCGTTATTGCGATTTTGGCCTCGGCATTTCCAATAAGTAAGGCCACCAATTAAAGCGGTGACAAAAACAAAAACCACCAGCTGTAAAATGTTATCTGACATGTGTGTGTCTCCTGCGCGTTATGCGCAATGTCTGTGTAATAAAAAAGTGCACGCTACAGCGCGTGCGCATCTCGACTTAGTTCTAACTTAATCTGCTTTAAAGGCATAAGTTCGGGACGTTGGTTATGCAGCTTTACCAATGCATTTAACTGAAACAGTGAAATAAGCATGCTGTTAAGCACACTCAAGTAACCCTGCTTTTGTAGCTCTGCAATGGTATTGCTACCTAATGTTTGCAGTTTGTCTTCATCAACGGTGCTCAAACCTTGAATAGTTTGGGTTTCGCCTTGTTCAAACTGCAATACAATATCTATGTTTTTAATGAGCCCTAACCGCGCAACTTCTTGGGTAAATTGATACGTTTGATAGTCATTTTTTAAGTCGCTTTCTAACAGTTTTTGCTGTGCACTTAAAAATAAACTCGGATTACCTTTAGCATCAAATAGTGCCTCACCTTGCTGCGTGTTTACGGCTGAGCTTTGATCATCAATCGCGATAAAATAATCGCTACTATTTGTTTCTCGAGTCATTAAATAAAGAGGCTGGGTTTGCATACATACCGGTGTGTAAAGTGCCTGCCATTGGTTGTTATTAACCAATAAACTTTGACCTGCACTAAAGCTGGTTAACGCTGATACTGTATAACTGCCATTTTGTGTATTGCGTGCTAAAAAAATAGGTAAGTCGCAGGCTGCTTTTGCTATTTCATTTGCTCTTAAATTAACTAAATGCTGCGTTTTTGCATATTCAACGGCTGCATTGGGGTTAATTTTTAATGTTTGGTGTTTGGTGTTTACTAGTTCACTAATAGCCATAGTTACACATCCTTAAACTGGGTTAGCTGCTAACCACTGCTCTATAAAAGCACGGTGAGGTGGCAAAGTTTGCAACATCTGCTGTGTAAGCTGGCTGTTACGTTCAATTATTTGTTTGGCTTGCACATGTTGTGAATACAAATATGCTTGTTTAGTAAAGTCAGGCTTAAAGCCCATACCGTACAAAACATACTGATAACTGGCAGCAGGGAATAACTCTAATGCGCCATAAAAATCTTGAATAAGCGGGCCACGGCTTCCCCAAAGAAGTAAATCTTCTTGCAGGGTTTGTGGAATAGTATTGAGCTGTACATGTGCTTGCCAGTAAGGCTCTGGGCGCTTGGTTAGCATGTAATGAAGCTTTAAAAAGTCGATAATACGCTGCCAGCGGTAATCCATTTGCTCGTTAAAGCGTTTAGCTACTATAGGCATTACTTGTGTATCTGCTGGCATGTGCTCTGCTACAAAGCGTGCTGAAATTTCAACAAGCATAATAGCGGTTGCTTCAAGCGGCTCTACAAACCCTGCTGACATACCAATAGCAACACAGTTTTTATGCCAAAACTTCTCACGGTATCCTGATTCAAAACTAATTTTACGGGCAGTTAAACCGTTTGCTGCATCGCCTAAATAGTCTCTTAGGTTTTGCTCTGCTTCATCGTCTGATAAAAATTTGCTTGAATAGACATGCCCTACACCTCGGCGGTGCGTTAAACCTATATCCCAAATCCATCCAGCGTTTTGCGCTGTTGCTATGGTATGGCTGGCTAAGGAGTCATCGTTTTCATCGTAAGGGACTTGCATCGCCAGTGCGCTGTCGTTAAATAGCACGTGGTCCATTTTTTTAAACGGTACGTTGAGCGCTTGGCCTAATAACAATGATGAAAAACCAGTACAGTCTATAAATAAGTCGGTGTTTATAGTGCGGGTTTGATCTTTTAGAGTAAGCACATTTATTGCACCATCGTCATCAAGCTTTACCTGATCAACAGTACCAATAATATGCTCTACGCCAAGCTTACTTTTACAATGCTGTTTAAGCATTTCTGTAAAAGCGCCGGCATCTAAGTGATAAGCGTAATTACAATTACCTTGATATTCACCTTGCGCTATACCTCTTGGGGCTAAGCTTGCTTCGCAAATATCATGTTGAAAATTAGTTTGCTGTGCAAAGTCTTCAACATTATCTAAATATGGGGCTAAATCTATACGGCCGTAGCCTAGCGGTACAGTAAATGGATGGTAGTAAAAGTCATTATTGCCATGAGTCCAATTTACAAACTTCCCGCCTTGTTTGAAGGTAGCATTACAGGCTTTAAACACATCGACTTCACGCAAGCCTATTTGCTGAAGTGTGTTTTTCATCGTGGGCCAGGTACCTTCACCTACGCCAATAGTTGGAATGTCTGACGATTCAACCAACATCACTTTTAAGCCATCACCATTTTGACCTTGGTGATACGAAGCTATAATTGCAGCGCTCAGCCATCCTGCTGTACCACCGCCAACTACTGCTACTGTTTTTATTGCTTTATTCATAATGGACTACTCTTTGAGTATTTTTGATAACGTTTTATACAACAAATGCCCGTTAGGGCATTTTGATTTAATGTGTATTCATTTTAGCCAATTAGGTTAACTAATATACATTACTGCTAAATTAACCTAATTGGTATTAGCACCTTGGTGCTGTAATGAAAACTAAGAGGCGAAAAATACGCCTCCATCATTAATTAAAACGATCCGCGAATACCAAACGCGTAACGTGAGCCATTATCTTCTACTGAATAGATTTGGTTAGCAAAACGACCTGTTTGTACCAACTCTTCTTCAGTGATGTTGATACCTTCTGCAAAAATAGTGAAGTTTTCGTTAATATCGTAGCTTGCACTAATATCCCACTGACCGTAAGTTTCTACGTTCACTGGTTCACCGTTAAAGCCGTTATCAACTAAGCGTAAAAAACCTTCACGGTTGTTAAATGCAACACGTGCTTGCCAGTTATCTTGCTCATAGAAAAATATTAAGTTTTGTGAATCGCCTAAACCTTCAAGTGCAAATGTTTGTGTAGTGTCTGCGCCCACGCTAATGTCGCTGTTTACTACTGTTGCATTGGCAATAAAACCAAAGCCATTTTCAAACATATGAGTTACACCAACTTCGTAACCCGTTACTTTAGCTGATTCGCCATTTTGAGGGCGAGTCACTGTGTAAACTTCTGAGCTACCAATAAGTTCGTCATCTGCTTGGTCTGTACATGTAGTACACGCAAAATCAGGACCTGAACGGTCAGACATTTCGTATGTTTCTGCACCTGTTAGGGTAACAATAAAGTCATCTACTTCTTTACTAAATACTGCAAAGCTAAATAAGTTAGCATCGTTGTAGTACCACTCGTAAGAAATATCCCAGTTTTCAGACTGGAATGGTTTAAGTGCTGGGTTACCACCACTTGCCGTTAAATTTTGACGACGTGGCTCGTTAAAGTTTGTCGCAGGAGATAACTGAGACATCGTTGGGCGAGTGATACTGTCGTACGCTGCAAAGCGTAAAATCATGTTATCTTGCAGCTCTAACTTAACATTTAAAGAAGGGAGTAAGTTTGAGTAGCTAGTACCTTGTTCAATGCTTGTAGCCGGGCCAAATACGTTAGCAAACAATGTCGCATCTGACGTTGGTATTACATCGCTAATAAAGCTTTGTATTGCAGCCACTTCAATATCAGTTTCTGAGTAACGCGCGCCAAAGTTAACTGTTACAGGCATATCTGAAAGGTCAAAACCAAGCGTAAAGTCCATGTATAAGCTAGTGATGTCTTCGTTAATTGTGTAACGGTTATTTTGTAGTGTTGGCTCTACTGGGAAACCTTGATCGGCTAAGTAATCAAGCATTTTATCGCCATCGTAGCTATAAAATGTATCGATTAAACCAGGGAAGTAGTTACTCGCTGTATAAGCTTCAAAATCAATTGCATCAAGTGGTGCTTGTGTACCATAACCACAGAACTGACATTGACTACCAAAGATTTGAAAGCTTGATTTTTCACGTTCTTGGCGATAAGCACCAAAGTTAATGCGATCAACGGGGCCTTTATCTGGCACATATTCAAAATCGGCTTTTACTTCAGTAATTTCATCTTCATATGTAAATTGATTACCAATTTCGTTGTAATGAAGTCGCGCTAGGCTTGGATCTGGCAACGAACCATTTTCAAAACCATCATGCTGTACAGTAGGAATGCTGCCTGTACCGTCAAAAGTATAGCTATTGATAACACCTACAACGTTAAAGCGATCTCTACCCGCACGGTCGTTTTCGGCTGTTGAGCGAGATACATCAAATTTAGCTTTTAATGACTCGTTTACTTGCCAGTCAACGTTAATACCAAATGCTTTATTAGTTACATCACGTGAGTTACGTGTATGTGATACAAAGTCGCTTGCAGGGTCGCCACTTGGCACGCCTAAGCCAACTTCTTGAGAGAAAGTTAAAAGCGTGCCTGTTTCAGGATCAATCGTTGCACTGCCTACGCGGTCTGGTTCAAACCACGATGCTAAATCGCGTACTGTTGAGTCAACTTCGAATTTTGAAATCATGCCATCAACAGTAATCGTAACATCGTCAGACGGTGCATATTGTAGTACTAAACTTGCATTTGTACGTTCACGGTCTTGCTCATCAACTACTTGGTCCCAGTTACGTGGAATGTAAGCATTATCAAACAATACACCATCCGTTGGGTTAGAGATTGTTTGACCGCCGCGCCAACCTGCCGTTAAAATTTGGTTATTTTGAAGTTTACGTTGTTGATTAGTGATGGCAAAAAGCACACCTAGCTTGTCATCGTTAAACGTATTACTTATTAAGAATGATGTTGATGGAGATACTTCTTCAGAAAGGCTTTCGTACATACCTTTAACTGAACCTAAAATATGTAAACCACCAAAATCAAAAGGGCGTGCTGTAGTTACGTTAACCGTACCACCAATGCCGCCTTCTTGAAGAGTTGCTGTATTACTTTTATAAATATCAGCACCGGTGATTTGATCCGCGGCCAATACATCAAAGTTAAATTCACGACCTGCGCTGTCTGTCGCAATTTGACGACCATTAACAAGTACAGTATTAAATTGTGGACCAAAACCACGAATAGTTACCGCTTGGCCTTCACCACCACTACGGTCAATTGCTACACCTGTAATACGTTGCAGAGATTCTGCTACGTTTAAATCAGGAAATTTACCAAGATCTTCTGCTTTAATCCCGTCTGTAACAACATTAGATGCTTTTTTATCTAACATTGATGAACGTAAGCTGCTGCGGATACCCGTTACTGCGATAACTTCAACATCTTCATTTACTACTGTAGGCGTATTGCCTTCAGCGCCTTGAGCTGCAACGTTTCCGCTTGCCAATATGCCAGTGATAGCAATACTGATCGCGGTTTTCTTGTTGAACGATAACTTATTGTTAATTATCATTTTTTAAAAACTCCTGATTGTGTGTAGTCGTTGTGTCGTTGTGGTAGTGCATATAGTTTCAAATACTATTTATATTATAAATACTTTAAACCAGCAAAAAGTGCAACCTTTTCCTGAATTATGGATAGCATTTAATCACTGTATTTTTGCTTTTAATTTTCTTTAAATTAACATTAGAATGCTGTATTCACTCAGAAAATGCGTAAATAATAACCTGTTCGTAATCCTCTCCCGGTAATAAATTAGCTTTTGGAAAATTTTCACGATTTGGCGCATCTGGCCAATTTTGCGCTTCAAAACACAAAGCTTGTCGTGCTTTAAAAGGCGCACCTACAAAGTTAGCGGTGTATAACTGCATACCTGGCTGAGTGCTTTTGAGCGTTAAATTAACCTTCGTGTGTGGCGAGGTTAATGTAGCCATCGTCTTTAAACTGCTGTCATCATTAAAAATATAGCAGTGATCAAAGCCATTTCCAGCTTCTAGTTGAGGATGAACGGCGCTTAAGGCCTCACCAACTTGAGCTGGCTTAGTAAAGTCAAAGCAGGTACCGCAAACTAAAGCGGCTTCATTAAGTGGAATACTAGTTGTATCAATAGGAAGGTAACGATCGGTATTAATTTGAACAAGATGCTCATTAATTGATTCACTGCCATCAAGATTAAAATAGCAATGGTTAGTAAAGTTAACGAGCGTTTCTTTATTGGTTAGCGCTTTAAAGTGCAGAGTAAGCTCGCCGTTTTTAGCGCTAATCGTTTGCCAAACCTGCAACTCACCGGGGAAACCTTGTTCGCCGTCGGGCGAGCAATAATAAAGCTCAACTTCACTTTCAGTTTGTTTGGTTACTTGCCACAGTACTTTATTAAAGCCTTTAACGCCGCCGTGCAGGCTATTAGGGCCGTTATTTGCTTCTAGTTGATACTGCGTACCAGATAAGTTAAAACGCCCCTTTGCAATGCGATTAGCGTATCGACCTACTGTAGCGCCAAGATAAAATGGGTTTTCAAGATAGTATTGAGGATCATCGACGCTAAGCGTCATTTCTTGTTTTTTAAATTTAATGCTTTTTATTATTGCGCCAAATGGCAAAATTTCAGCTGTTAAATTTTGACCATCACTGAGCTGAATAACTTGTAAAGGTTGGTTATTGGCAATAGATGTCACACGCATTCTCCAATCAAATTACCGAATTAACATTTCCTGTTATAACGGCGCAACAATATATAATATAAATAGTATATAATTGAAGCCTGTAACTCAATCTAAATACGTTGAAATTTCTCGACAAATATTTACAGCTGCCATCATATATTTACAATAATTCAGCTCAGTATGGGCTTATGTAAAACATAAGCCTCGTAAGGTTAACTGCTTTGGTAAATGTGCTCGTTAAGCGCTGCTTTTTCGTCAATGCTAAGCGCTTGTTTTGATTTAGCAATAAAATCATACCTCACCATAACGGCCTTACCTATTGCGCAGCATTTATCGTGTTGCCATGCTTCCTGTCTCAGCGTAAAAGAGCTAGTGCCTATATGCTCTACAGAGGTTTTTACGGTCACTTCGTGGCCATAAAATAATTCGCCCACAAACGACACTTCAACTTTGGCGATAATCAATTTCCAATCATGTGGATTTAAGTCCGGTGTAAAAAACTTAAAAATAGGTCCACGTGCGACTTCAAACCATACAGGTAGTACGGTATTGTTAATGTGTCCGAGTGCATCTGTTTCGCTAAAGCGCGGCATCACTTTTTCAATAAACATAAAAATCCAATAATAATTATATAAAGGTAAACCATGACGGACTTTATACGCGTTGTTGATAACGCATTAAGCGATGAGTTTTGCGATGAATTTATTACCACATTCGCGCAAAGCCCGCATGTAAAACAAGGGGTAACATCGGGCGGTGTCGACTTAAAGAAAAAAGACAGTCACGACCTACACTTAAATAATCACCCCGAATATGCACAACAATTAAAACATATACAACAAACGACTGCACAGCATGTTTTTAAGTATGTTGAAGAACATATTTTTATGATGATTGGGGCGTTTGGCTTAAAGGTCTATCACCCAAAAACAGGTGACGTTGTCGATTTAACCCAAGAGAATTTTGAAGAAGTGGGTAAACCGCAATTACCTTTGCTAGTTCAGCAAATTTTTAGACTTGGTAATATTCAAGCGCAAAAATACGAAGTAAATAAAGGTGGCTACCCTTACTGGCATAGTGAAGTTTACCCGCAGCTACAGCATAATGAAGCACTGCATCGCGTGTTGTTATTTATGTTTTATTTAAACGATGTTGATGAAGGCGGTGAAACGGAGTTTTACTATCAAAACCGTAAAATCGCCCCTAAAAAAGGCACTATGGTAATAGCCCCAGGCTACTTTACACATACTCATAGAGGCAATAAGCCAGTATCAAACGATAAGTATATTTTAACATCGTGGGTGTTGTTTAATCGTGCAGAACAAATATATGGTGCGCCAAAGAGTTAGCGCACCAAAATCAGTATTATTTAACCGAGCAGTTCATCAAATAAATTAAACAACTGATCTAGCTCTTCAATGGTGTTGTAGTGCATACAACCAATGCGCACTACACCGCCTTTATCAAGCACATCTAATTGCTTGCACAAACCTTGCGCGTAAAAATTACCATCCCACACACAAATATGCTGCTTACCTAAAAATTCTGAAACGGCGCGTGGCTCAAGCCCTTCAAAAATTAAAGCAAAAGTAGGTGTACGCTCATTTAAGCGATCAAAGTCATCAATACCAAACAACTTAATGCGTGGGTAGTTTACCAAGCGCGTTAAAAAGTGCTCACTAAGCGCCATTTCGTGTTGTTTAGTTTTAGCAAAAGCCACACTTAACTTTTCGCGGCGTGAATGGCTATCGTCAAGTTCGCTAATTGCTGCAATGTAATCAACAGCCGCGATAAAACCCGCCATGGCTTCAAAGCTTTGTGTGCCGGTTTCCCAACGACCTGGTGCTACGTCTTTAGCTGGCTCAACTTTATAAGGCGTAAACCCGTCTAAATGTTCTTTTTTACCGTAAACCATACCTAAATGCGGGCCAAAAAACTTATATGCAGAGCAGGCTAAAAAGTCGCAATCAAGTGCTTGTACGTCTACAAGTTCGTGCGGTGCGTAATGTACGGCATCAACATAAACAAGTGCGCCTACAGCGTGAGCAAGCTCAACAATACGTTTAATATTATTAATTGAACCTGTGGTATTTGACGCATACGTTACCGCTACAAGCTTAGTGTTGCTGTTTAATAAGCTTTCAAACTGCGCCATATCTAAGCTGCAATCTGCTTCGTTAATAAGCGCTGTATTTACCTTTACGCCTTTATCTTCTGCGGCTTGTTGCCACGACGATACATTTGAGAAATGATCGGCATTGGTTACAATTATTTCATCACCAGCCTGCCAGTCGCGTGAAATAGCACGGCTAAAGCTAAATGTTAGGCTGGTCATGTTTGGACCAAACACAATTTGTTGTGAGCTAGGTGCATTAAGTAAATCAGCGGCTGCTTGACGCGCATTCGCCATCAATTCAACGGTTTTATCACTTGAAAAAAACGCGCCACCTAAGTTTGAATTATAATGACCTAAATAAGCTGTCATCGCATTAAGCACCGATGTTGGTACCTGCGAGCCACCCGGTCCGTCTAAAAATATTGGCGATTTACCATCAACGTTTTGCATTAATGCAGGAAACTGCTCACGTAATTGCGTTATGTTCATGCCTAACTTCCTTAAGACGTTAATACAAAACAATCCAGGTAACCTGGTTTGCTAGCATCAATTTTGTTCATAGGTGTTGCGTTGTGCCACACTTCACGGTCGTTTATTAATGCAAACATGCCGTCTTTTATTTCCATTTTAAAACAAGGCTCAGCTTGCTTGTTTTCGTATACAAGTAGCTCGCCGCCTTCTAAGTTTTCATGAGAAACGCCGCATATACATACATGGTCAAAACCATCTTGATGCACGCCTTCTGGCGCTGCCGGCGTATCGCTGTTAATTGCAAGCATACGGAACTGATGAATTTCAATATCACGCTGTTCATCAATACCGGTAAGTTGGCGAAACTCATTTACAATGCTTTTCATGCCTTCTGACTCAAGTAAACTTTGCTCTAGGTTTTCGTAAGTACGCTCTACATTACCTTGAAAAGTATTAATTGAATCGTCTTGAACAAATGCTTTGGTTTGTTGTAACTTTATTTCACCATTTTGCATTTTAACTACTGAGTAACGACGTTTACGAAAGGCGCCATCTGCATAAGGATTTGCAGGCAGGTTATCAAAAGAAGGCTTAACCAAATCAATATTTGCTTGGTTAACAAAACGTAGTTGCAGTAAATTCTGGTTGTTTAATGCTGTCATAAAATCTCGCCTAAAATAATGAGAATATTGATGAGGATTTTAATGCATTTTGATAGGAATTTTTGCGCGATTACTTACTTTAAAAGCAACTTAAGACTAGATTTAATACAATAATATAAAAAAAGAAGCATGAACTATCTAATATTTATTTTAGCCAATAAAAAACCCGCCTAAGCGGGTTTTTAAACAAACTCTAAAAATTATACAGCTTGTTGAATAATCACGTTGTCTGCTTTTTTAGTGTAAGCAGGCATACGGTGGAAGTTCAAGTAACGGTATGTATCTGACGCCGTTGCATTGATCTTCGCAGCATATTCTTGATACTCAGCAACTGTTGGTAATTTACCAATGATTGCAGCAATTGCAGCAAGCTCAGATGATGCTAAGAATACGTTTGCGCCATTACCTAAACGGTTAGGGAAGTTACGTGTAGAGGTAGACACAACCGTTGCTTTATCTGCAACACGTGCTTGGTTACCCATACATAGTGAACAACCTGGAGTTTCGATACGTGCGCCAACACGACCAAAAATACCATAGTAACCTTCTTCTGTAAGTTGGTCTTTGTCCATCTTAGTAGGTGGAGCAACCCAAAGCTGAGTCGGAAGTTGACCTTTAAAGCCATCAAGCAACTTACCAGCAGCACGGAAGTGACCAATGTTAGTCATACAAGAACCGATGAATACTTCATCAATTTTCTCGCCAGCAACATCAGAAAGAAGACGCGCATCATCTGGGTCATTTGGAGCACAAAGAACTGGCTCTTTAATCTCAGCTAAATCAATTTCAACGATATGCTTGTACTCTGCATCAGCGTCAGCTTCCATTAGTTCTGGGTTAGCTAACCAATCTTGCATTGCAGTAATACGACGTTCAATCGTACGTACATCGCCGTAACCTTCAGAAATCATCCACTTAAGCATAACAATGTTTGATTCTAGGTATTCAGAGATAGACTCTTTAGATAACTTAACAGTACAACCTGCTGCCGAACGCTCTGCAGATGCATCTGATAATTCAAACGCTTGCTCAACAGTTAGGTGCTCAACGCCTTCAATTTCTAGTACGCGACCAGAGAATTCGTTAATTTTACCTTTTTTCTCAACTGTTAATAAACCTTGTTTGATACCGTAGTAAGGGATTGCATGAACAAGGTCACGTAAAGTGATGCCTGGTTGCATTTCGCCTTTAAAACGAACCAAAATAGATTCAGGCATATCAAGTGGCATAACACCAGTTGCTGCTGCGAATGCTACTGCACCCGAACCTGCTGGGAATGAAATACCTAATGGGAAACGTGTATGTGAATCACCACCAGTACCTACGGTATCTGGTAATAACATACGGTTTAACCATGAGTGAATAATACCATCACCTGGACGAAGTGAAACACCGCCACGGTTCATGATGAAATCAGGAAGCGTATGGTGAGTGCTTACATCGATAGGCTTAGGATAAGCTGATGTATGACAGAATGACTGCATTGTTAAATCTGCAGAGAAACCTAAACATGCTAGATCTTTAAGTTCATCACGTGTCATAGGACCTGTTGTATCTTGCGAACCAACAGTTGTCATTTTAGGCTCACAGTACTGACCTGGGCGAATACCTGCAACGTTACATGCTTTACCAACCATTTTTTGCGCTAGTGTGAAGCCTTTATCAGAAACTTCTGTTGCTGTTGGTACTTTAAATGTATCAGTTGCGCCTAAGCCAAGAGATGTACGCGCTTTATCAGTTAAACCACGACCGATGATTAGTGGAATACGACCACCAGCACGAACTTCATCTAAAATCACATCAGATTTAAGCTCAAAAGTAGAAATCACTTTATCAGTACCATGTTGCTTAACAACACCTTCATATGGGTAGATGTCGATTTGTTCGCCCATGTTGAGTTCATCAACATTTAATTCGATTGGTAATGCGCCTGAATCTTCCATTGTGTTGAAGAAGATTGGAGCAATTTTATTACCTAAACATACACCGCCAACACGCTTGTTTGGTACGAACGGGATATCATCGCCCATAAACCAAAGTACAGAGTTAGTTGCAGATTTACGAGAAGAACCCGTACCAACAACGTCACCTACGTATGCAAGTGGTAAACCTTTGGTTTTTAATTCTTCAAGCTGAGTAATTGGACCTACTTCGCCCGCTTTATCAGGTGTGATACCGTCACGTTCAATTTTTAGCATTGCTAAAGCATGCAGTGGGATATCTGGACGAGACCATGCATCTGGTGCAGGAGACAAGTCATCAGTATTGGTTTCGCCAGTTACTTTAAATACAGTTACTGAGATCTTTTCAGCAACAGCTGGTTTATTAGTAAACCATTCTGCACTTGCCCAAGACTCAATAATTTGCTTAGCAAATGTGTTACCTGCTTTTGCTTTTTCTTCTACATCGTAGAACGCATCAAACATAAGTAATGTGTTTGAAAGGCCTTTTACTACGATCGGCGCAAGCGTTTCATCATCAAGTAGGTCAATCATAGGTGCGATATTGTAACCACCTAACATTGTACCTAACAGTTCTGCTGCTTTTTCTTTAGAAATAAGTGGAGAATTTGCTTCACCTTTAGCAACTGCCGCTAAAAATCCTGCTTTAATATAAGCAGCATCATCCACGCCTGCAGGAATGCGGTGAACTAATAAATCTAAAATGAACTCTTCTTCACCAGCCGGTGGAGTTTTAATTAATTCAATAAGATCAGCTGTTTGCTGAGCATCTAATGGCGCTGGTACGATACCTAACGCGGCACGTTCTTCTACGTGTTTACGATATTCTTGTAGCACAATATTGCCCTCTTGGTGACGTGAAAGTATCCGGTAGCGCTTCAAGCGCAAATAAGTTACCCAATACTTATAGTATTCTAACGCGTAATTATAAAGCTTTTATGGATAGATGAAAATCCATCCAGTTACGCAACTGATTATACCGATTATAAATACTATGAATAGTGGTTGTAGTAAAAACTATTTTCATGAATACTTGTTAAGTAAGAATCATTACCATTAAACAATATTAATTTATTACAGCCATAAAAAAACCCAGCACTTGGCTGGGTTTTTATTACAAACTATTTAATTAACGTAAAACTTTAACGTTTTTGATAGTTTTGATATGCGCTTCTACACGACGGTTTTCTGCGTTTGCAGCTTTAGTGTTTGCATCATTTTTAAGACGCTCTTCACCTAAACCAACTGTAGTAATACGGTCTTTAGCAATGCCATCAGAAACTAATTGCTTAGCTACTGCATCAGCACGTTTTTTCGATAACCATTTGTTGTAAGTTGCTTTACCTACAGAAGAAGTGTGACCTTCTAAAAGTACTGTTGTATCTGGGTAATCTTTTAAGAATGCAGATACTTTTTCAATATCGTTTAAGTACTGAGTAGATACTGCTGAAGCATTGTTAGGGAAAGTCACTAATAAGCTTACAGTCACTTCTTTATCTTCATATAAAGTACAACCAGTGCCATCAACTGCATCAGTCATAGGTGTGTTAGCACACTTATCATCTGCATCAGAAATGTTGTCGTTGTCGCTATCTGTAGGAGCTACAGCTACTTCAATTACCTTAGGCTCTGGAGCTGGTTTAACTGGCTCTACAGGAGCTGAATTTTGGCCAAATAAGTAGTTAATACCAATTTTAGCGCCTACATCTGTGTAACCACGGTCAAGACCTTGGTATACAGCTGTTTCAGCATTTACAAATAAGCCATCTGTAATGAAATGTTGGTAACCAACACCTGCATTTAAGAATGTATTGTCATCTACTACGTCTATTTCTTTAATACCGAAAAGACCGTAGAAAGGACCGCCATTTAAATGGTAAAGAGCATCAATACCGTAACGCTCGCCATCAATACCGTTGCGGTTGCCAGCAACTTTATCAAAAGCATTAAAATCCATATCTGCATATTCAAGACGTGCGCTCCAGTAATCACTGAAACGGTAACCGGCTTCAACACCCCAGCCAGTTGATTCATTTACATCAAGACCAGCTTGAGCACGCATGTTTTTCCAAGATGCGTCATAATAGTCGCCAAATGCGCCAATGTAGAAACCTTCTTCTTTATCAGCAGCGAATGTAGATGCGCTAGTTGCAGCCAACGCGATTGCAATTGTAAGTGATTTTAATTTCATTGTTTTCTTCCCATTTGAACAATTTTAAATTGTAGCTAATCGATACTAGCTCAATCAGTTTTATATAGACTAACTGAGCCTTTGTTAATCAATACTTAACGAAAAATAAAGTTTATAACTTTTTTCTATGCCTCGTCACAACACACATCCACTTACTATAGGCGAAATTAAAACTTTATTGAAAAATAAATATAGTAGTTTGTTGTAAATTAGTACTTAGCAAGGAATGTAAGAGCAATTAAATTAAATGCACTTATAAATGCAAAGAAATATTGCTTGGCTTTAATTCGGCGCATAATACCACCAGAATTAACATTACCCTAGGTATATGCACATATTTGATTAAAAAATGGCTCTTTTTAATCATGTAGTTATACTCAAAGTTAAGTATTAAGTACCACAAAAAGTTTGGTAATCATTATCATTTATCGGTGCAGCCTGAAATTCTGATAATTTTTCACTGTCAGAATACGGGTTACTGGCTATTTTTATAAAGCGCTGTAGCAACTCACTAGACCCAGTAGCGTTATATTGTGCAATTATTTCTTCGATCACATGATTACGCGGTATAACACGAGGATTTGCCGCTCTCATTACTTCATAACTATTATCGTCAGTTAAACTTACCCACTTAGCTCTCCATTCAATTAATGACTCAGGTACGCTTTTTTCTCCTTTTAAGGATTCAGTAAGCGCATCAAAGGTATTGGTGTAATCGAGCTGATTATCTTTTAATAGCGTTAACAACTCTGCTATTAACTCGCCACTACTATCGCTAGATTCATTTAAACCCAGTTTTTGTGCCCACATAGCCGTAAACTCAGTATTAAACTGCTCAGCAAAACTATTAATAAATGGCGTCATTAATGAAACCGCTTGCTCGTCATCATCGCTAATAAGCGGTATTAAACTCTCAGCTAAGCGTGCGCAGTTCCAGTTAGCTATATTAGGTTGATTACCAAATGCATACCGACCTTGTTTGTCGATAGAGCTAAATACAGTATCAAAATCAAAGCTATTCATCATGGCACACGGGCCGTAATCAATGGTTTCTCCGCTTACTAGCGTATTATCGGTATTCATTACTCCGTGAATAAAGCCAACACGCATCCAGCTCACAACTAGCTTAACTTGGTTTTTAATCACAGCGCCTAAAAATGCTAAATAGCGCTGCGATCCTGTATCCGTTATTTCTGGGTAGTGTCGCTCTATAGCTAAATCGGCTAAATTTTTAAGTCCTTCAACATCGCCTTGCGTCGCTAAATATTGAAACGAGCCAACACGAATATGGCTCGTTGCTAAACGAGTCACTATGGCGCCTGCTTGTGGCGGATTACGATAAACCGTTTCACCACTACCAACAACCGCTAAGCAGCGTGTGGTTTTAATGCCTAGTGCATGCATTGCCTCGCTCATTACGTATTCACGAATAGCAGGACCAAGAGCACAACGCCCATCTCCCCCTCTTGAGTAAGGAGTAGCACCAGAGCCTTTTAATTGAATATCCCACAACTGGTTTTTATCATCATTAATAGCGCCCAGTAAATGCGCTCGCCCATCGCCTAAACGTGGTGAAAAATGTCCAAATTGGTGCCCAGAGTAACCAAGTGCTACTGCAGGAATCGCCTGTTTTTCGTTACCGCTAAAAGTGCTAGCACGCAAATCAGCTGCAACGTTAATATTAAACTCTTTTGCTAAGCTCTCGTTCCACAGTAATAACTGAGGAAAGGCAACACTTGCAGGGAAATCTTCTATCGCAAAGTTTTCCGTAATGTCTGTGTATCTTGGCACTAATTTCATGGTAATTCCTATTATTGCTGACTTATACCAACACGGTTGTCACCAACGCCATAAGCAACAATTAAACTTAACTCTTGCATACTTAAGCCGCTTTGCTTTTGCATTTCATTAAAAAAAGCTTGGGCAGCACTCAGTGATTTTTTAGTTTGTAAGCCGCCGTCTATAATTTTATGAGCACGTAAGTAATTCTCTACATCGCGTGATAGTAAAAAAGTATCTTTACCAAGTGCTCGTAGCGCATAAGGTCCTGTATTTCCGCCTAAACGCGAACCATGTTTTTTTAAATACGCCCATAAACCAATAATATCGTCTGCTGGCCAATTAGCGACAAACTGGCTAAAACTGCCATGTTCCCCTGCTATTTCGTGGATCATGTAAGCATTTTCGGTAATTGTTTTTACTTTTTTATAGTTACGAACGATTCGCTCATCCGTTGCTTTTTGTTCCAGCATATCAGGTGGCATCATTAATAACTTATCAACGCTAAAATCCCAAAAAACCTCTCTAAAGCCTGGCCACTTATTATTAATGACTGACCAATAAAAGCCGCTTTGAAATACTTTTCGAGTAAATTCCTCAAGCCAATCGTCGTCACTTAACGTGCTTAGTTGTTTTTTAGATAGCGGTTTTGCAAGTAATAACTTAAGCATTTTTTCGGAGCCTTTTCGCTCTACCGCTCGCTTATAAATATCGCTAAATTTTTCCATACTAATTAAATACCTCACTACTTATATTGCTAGTGTACGAGAAAAGCACCCAATACGTAACCACTCCCATTATGGATGAATGAATATGCATTTAGTCGCTTGACACCTAGACGGCTAAAATGCTTTAATCGCCGTAATTACCCTATTTAAATTGCACAGGTTTGTAAGTTTTTACTCTACAAACAGGTGTAAAGGGCTAGAAGAGGTGCGTTATTCAGGTAGCGTATGTTAGGAGCGCAAACTCCAGTGAGCATACGTGAGGGGAATTAACGCCGAGAAGTAACCACTTTTGCGAGGTGTTTATTTCGGGCGACTAGGTTGAACCCTAGCGACTGTCACCAATAGCTGCTTATAAAAGCAGCTTATTAGTTTGGTGGAGAGCTTCTGGTCTTAAATATTAAGGCCGTGCGCCCTATTATTTTAAGCCCATTCGCTCTTCGAATTATTAGTTCGAACGACGTTAATGCGGCTCCTTCCATAAAGCTTTTTAACTCTTCGAATAATACCAATTGCATTAAATTAGTTATCGCTAAAATGATCACGTTTTTAATAAAGTTGGTACAAATTATAAGTTCGTGAGAGATGATCAACAACTTCAATTTAAACGACTACTCATTGTGGACCGCGCTCGTAACGCCATTTGATCAACACGGCGATGTTGACTACAACACGTTAACTAAACTGGTTAGCAATCAAGAAGCAGCGCATAACGGTATTTTACTACTTGGCAGCACGGGCGAAGGTTTAGCACTAACGCTAAAAGAGCAACAAGCCATTGTTGAACACGTATGCCAGCTAAAACCAGCAGTACCACTCATGGTTGCTGTGGGCGGTAGTAACTTAAAGCAACAAATTGAGTGGGTTAACTACTGTAATACACTCCCAATTCATAGCTTTTTACTTGGCTCACCGCTTTATGCAAAGCCTGGCGCTATAGGTCAAACTCATTGGTTTGAAAGCCTACTTAATGCAAGTGTTCACCCGTGTATGCTTTATAACGTACCGGGTCGAAGTGCTGTTAGCATTCCAACGGCAACAATTCAAAACTTACAAAATAATAAAAATTTATGGGCGTTAAAAGAAGCGAGCGGCAGCATTGCTCAGTTTGAAGCTTATCGCCAAGCTGCACCTAATTTAGCTATTTTTAGTGGCGACGATGCGCTAATGCCTTATTTTGCTCAAGCTGGCGCAAAAGGTTTGGTGTCGGTAGCTGCAAATGCATGGCCCGCACAAACTCACGAGTTTGTTAAACGCAGCTTAAGTGGTCAACACCCTAATTTATTTGCCCAGTGGTCAAGCGCTATTAATAGCCTATTTGCTGTTGCAAACCCTATTCCCGTAAAGGTATTGATGCATTTGCAAGGTCGCTTAAGCAGCCCGCAACTTCGTCCACCTTTAACACACCTTGAGTTAACTCAAACCGATTGCATCACAACTGCAAACAACACCATTTTATCTTGGCATTAAATACAGGTTTTTATAATGAGCTGGTTAGAACTATTAAATAATTTAGAATCGGGCGCAGTACGCGCAGCATCACAAAACGAAAGCGGCCAATGGCAAGCTAATGTAGAAGTAAAACAAGGCATTTTGGATGCCTTCAAAAATGGCACTAATACTGAGTTTGCAGGTGGTTTTGTTGATAAACATAACTTAGCTCCGCAAGAATTTAGTACTGACGATGGCGTTCGTATGGTACCAGGTGGCTCTAGTGTTCGCCGTGGTGCTTATGTGGCTAAAGGCACGATTATTATGCCACCAGCGTATGTAAACATCGGTGCATATATCGACGAAGGCACAATGGTAGATAGCCACGCATTAGTTGGCTCGTGTGCACAAGTAGGTAAAAACGTACATTTAAGTGCTGCAGTTCAGCTTGGTGGTGTACTTGAGCCAATCGGTGCAAGCCCAGTAGTTGTAGAAGACGACGCCTTTATTGGCGCTGGCTGTATTATTGTTGAAGGCGTAGTTATTAAAAAAGGTGCAGTACTTGCCCCAGGCGTGCGTTTATCAGCAACTATTCCGGTATACGACTGCGTAAACGAGCGCCAACTAGATAAAGGCGAGCCAATCCCAGAATACGCGATTGTAATACCAGGCTCTCGCCCTGCGTCAAACGAGTGGGCGCGCGAGCAAGGCCTAAGCATGTCGTGTGCGTTAATTGTTAAATACCGCGACGAAAAAAGTGATGCATCGTTATTGCTTGAAGAGGTTTTACGATAATGAGCTTTTTGAGCACGCCTATCAAAACCGCTGTAAATACGATTACACAACAACTTGATACACCTTTTTTTGTTTACGACCTAGATCAACTAAACGCGCATCTTGCACGTTTAGTTGCGCAAACCGATGTAAAACTGTGGTACGCGGTAAAAGCAAATCCACTGTCTAAAATTATTCAAAGCTTAGACAGCGCTGGCTTTAATTTTGACGTAGCAAGTAAAGGTGAGCTTGAGCAAGTGCTAGCACAAGGTATTAGCTCACAGCGCGTGCTCAACACAGGGCCTGCAAAAAGCCCTAAACAAATTAAACACTTTATTGAGCGCGGAGTACGTATATTCGTAGCCGAAAGCCTCAATCAAGTACGTTGGTTAAACCAACAAGCGCAGCTGCAAAATACGCAGTTACAAGTATTACTGCGAGTGCAATTACGCTGGCCTGAGGGTGAAAAAAACCCACTGGGCGGCGACAGCCTTACGCCGTTTGGTTTGGGTTGTGATGAGTGGCAAGCACTCAATGTAACCGACTACCCTGCACTTAAGTTTGACGGCTTACATATTTTTCAGTGGGGAAACATGCTTAGCACACAAAAGCTAAGCGAATTGTGGTCACAAATGATTGCACCACTTAGTCAACTTGCCGGCGATTTAAATATTAGCCTTAAAATTCTCGATTTAGGTGGCGGTTTAGGTATTCCTTATACACAAAATGAAGCAACACTTGATTGGGATGACTTAATTGCTGCGCTCGCTAAAATTAAAAATGATGCGGGTGTAGAAGAGCTATGGATGGAACTTGGCCGCTATGCCGTTGGCGAATGCGGTCATTACGCAAACCCAGTAATAGAGCGCAAACAAAACTATAATCAACAGCAAGTCATTTTAAGCGGCGGTATAAATCACTTATTACGCCCTGCTGTTACCAGCCAAGACTTTCCTGCTGCATTACTGCGTGAATCCAGTGCTAAAACTCAAGCGGTCACTTTATACGGCCCACTTTGTACAGCGCTTGATTGCTTGGGTGAACATAACCTGCCAAGCGATTTAAATGAGCGCGACTGGCTAGTGTTTAGCCAATGCGGTGCTTACGGCTTTACCGAAAGTATGCCGTATTTTTTATGCCACGAGCTCGCCGCTGAGTACACATTGCAAAACGGTGAACTTACCTGTGTTCGCCAAGCCGAAAATGCCAGCCACTACTTAAGGTAATAAGCATGAGTAATACAACACACATCAGCCAAGAGAACATTGTAGTAGGGGAAGTTGCAAACGGCTTACCGCTTACAATTCCGGTGTATCGTTTAAAAGGCGATGGCACAGGGCCTAGTGTTTATGTTCAGGCCAATATGCATGGCGCTGAAGTGCAAGGTAACGCAGTTATTTTTCAGCTACTTGAGCAATTAAAACACCTAAACCTTAATGGCGATATTACATTAGTACCTTATGCTAACCCAATTGGTTGTAATCAAAAATCTGGCGAGTTTACCCTTGGCAGGTTCGATCCGATTACGGGCACTAATTGGAATCGCATGTATCACTACAATAAAAATTTAGTGGCACAGTTTGCACAAAATCATACTCAGTATGATGACGCCACATTAAAAAGTAACTTCAAACAGGCGCTTATTGAAGAAGTAGACAACAAACTTAACGGCCCTGCTTATTTACTTAATACGGGTAAACGCATTGCGCTTAACCTACAAAAGCTTGCTCATCAAGCTGATATAGTACTCGATTTACACACAGGTCCTATTTCAAGCAAACATTTGTACTGCCCAACCTATGCAACCGACAGCGCACGTTACTTTAATATTGAACATGTACTGCTTATTCCTAGTGATTTTGACGGTGCAATGGATGAAGCTAACTTTTGCCCATGGTGGCATTTAAGTGATGCACTTAGTGGGCAAGGTCGCGAATTATCAATACCTGTAGAAGCATTTACTGTAGAGCTAGGCAGCCAAGAAAAAATAGACTTAAAAGAAGCACTAAACGATGCTAACAGCATTTTAAGTTACTTAAATCACAAAGGCGTACTGCAAAACGCGCCGCATACGCCAGCTAATATCACTCGCTATGCATGTAATTTAAATGACTACTTTGCTTATTACGCCCCTATTGGCGGCATGGTTGAATACATAGCCCCGCTTGGCGGACACATTAAAGCCGGTGAGCCTATTGCCAATATTTTGCGAATGGAGCGCTACTTAAGCGAGCAACCACTGCAAACACTTACTCTCGATTGCGATGCAATTGCCATTTTGCACTTTGCCTCAGCGAGTGTTAACCAAGGCACCGAGCTTTATAAGTTTTTTACTAACGTATTTGAGCTTTAGCTCACCCTTCTCATTGCGTGAGAGCGCATTAACCAAAATAGTTAATGTGCATTAAAAAAGCGGCTTAGGCCGCTTTTTTTCTGATCTATATTTACTTTGTATACGTAGTGAACTTGTTATAAATACAAATTCAGTAAAAGTTCACCGTTACATATGTAAAAAGACGTTATAATTAAATTAACGCATACAACAACCCAAACTCACAAGGAATTACAATGAGCTGGCGCCACTGGATCACACTTTCTGCCTTAATAAGTACAGCTACCTTCGCACAAGAAGAAGTTGCTACAAATGAGCAAGACAACGACATCGAACTTGTAAAGCAGTGTATTTTAAATGAGGTAATTGGCGGAGATGGTAAACAAACATTAGACGATC
Source organism: Pseudoalteromonas sp. NZS71 (assembly GCF_015864715.1). Classification (NCBI taxonomy): domain Bacteria; kingdom Pseudomonadati; phylum Pseudomonadota; class Gammaproteobacteria; order Alteromonadales; family Pseudoalteromonadaceae; genus Pseudoalteromonas; species Pseudoalteromonas sp. NZS71. The sequence goes on from NZ_JADYWS010000007.1 coordinate 103,537, forward strand.
TTCGTAAAAAGTGTTCAGCTCTTGAAGAAAACAAACAACTTACCGCGCTTGATAAACGCCAAGCTCGTGAAGAAGTTGGTAAAAAAAATAGAAATGTAATTACTCCACATAAGCGTAACTATATTTTACCTCTTTCGTACGTATCACACCCAAACGATCGCCCATTTGATGGCTTTGATGCACTAACCGACGATAACGACGGTGAACCGCTCGACAACTTAGAAGCAAAATACCAGCTATCGATAAAAGTGCCTCTTTACGATGATTTTTCGGATAAAGACCAAGCCATATTTTTTGGCTTTACACTGCAATCATATTGGCAGATTTATAACTCAGAAATTTCTTCTCCATTTCGTGAAACCAACTACGAACCAGAGATATTTTGGATAAATTACCTCGACCCAGAAAACGTATTATGGGGCGACGAAATGGCAATCGCATTAGGTATTTCGCATCAATCAAATGGTCGAAGCCAACCAAACTCACGTTCGTGGAACCGTATTTATGCAGACTTTATCTGGGAAAACAGAGGCTTTGTTTTTAGCTTTAAACCTTGGTACCGAATAGCTGAGGACGAAAAAGAAGATATTTTAGAAGCCAATGGCGACGACAACCCAGACATATATAAATACATGGGTTACTTTGAGTTTAGCGGCGCGTATCGTTTTCATGACCATGAATTTAGCTTTATGACACGTAACAACTTAAATTCAGATAATCGTGGTGCAATTCAACTCGACTGGTCGTTTCCTTTATGGGGCCGCGTTCGTGGTTATGCACAATACTTTAACGGTTATGGCGAAAGCTTAATTGATTACAATGCGGATGTAGAACGTATTGGTGTAGGTATATTATTAACCGATCTGCTGTAATACTTCCCTAAGTTTTACGCACAAAAAAGCCAAGCATCGCTTGGCTTTTTTGTGTTTTGAACAGCTAAACAGTTATTTTTTTACTACAAACTGCCCTTCAAATTCTGCAACCACGTTATCACCATCGTAAATAGTTACAGGCACTACGTAACTTGCTTTACCATCGGTTTCTAAATCGCTTAACTTGCCCTTACAGGTTTGTATATCAACACAACCACGTGGGTCGGTAGTAAGCGGCTTTAAGTACTTAATGTTAGCATCGGCTAATACAATATTACCCTCAAGCCCAGCTTCTTTAAGTGCTAAGTACGTAGCGCCCCAACCTGTTAGCGTGGCCAAGCTATAAATAGAGCCTGCAAACATGGTGTTATGTAGGTTTAAGTTAGCGTCTAGGTCGGCGCTGGTTGTAAATTGCCAATCGGTATAGCTTTCTACCTTAATACCCATCGCGTCACTAATTGGAATAGACTCACGCCACGTATTTTGTAGTACTTGCGTCCAATTTGGATGACGGAACCAGCCTGGCTCACACGGTTTTTGCTTTACCATTTTAAAGTGTTGTACATCGCCATACGCTAAGTGCGCTTTTTCTTTTAATTCGTAACCGTGGCGTTTATAAAACTCAAGCGCACGTTCGCGTGCAAACAAAACCAGTTCATCGGCATTTTGTGTCCATGCTATTTTTTCAAGCTCATGAAGCAAACGACTACCAATATGCTGATTACGGTTCCCCTCTGCAACTGCCATGTAGCGCACTTGTGCTTGCTCATGACTGTTAAAGTGCAAACGTGCTACACCTAGCACTTCGCCTTCTTTATTTTTTATAAAGCGGTGCTCAGAGTCTTGTTCCATATCGTCTTGTTCAGAGCCTCGAGGCTCGCCCCAAGGCGCGCGTAATACCTGCCAACGCAATTGGTAATACGCTTGCCAATCTTCGCTACTTTGTGGGGTGCTTACCTGAAACATACATACTCCTGTTGTTATATAAGCCGTAAATAAAAGTCAAAAGAAGGCTACGGCGCTATACTAATAGTATTGGTTATCTACCAAGCTAAAAAAATAAAATAATTAAATTGATTGGCATTATTATGGCAAATACCATACTCCATCTTAAAAAAACTGCAAATACGACTTTGGTGATGGCTGTAAAATAACGTAAAAAAATAATGGCAAAGGCCATTGCGCTTTAACGTTGCTAGTTTATGCTGAGGATATGACTGAAAAAATCAATTATATAAATTCACTGACGGGTTTGCTGAGCGATCAATTTATTGAAAATAGCCACAGCATTGGTCAGTTAATCTATTGGCATAAATGCAGTGGCGATCACATTCAAGTACGTGAGCACGAGCAGTTACGCTGGTTACTTATTAACGACACTCTTCAATCTGTTATTGATTCAAATAGCCCGGATTCATTACTTTTTCCACACTTATTGTACCTAGATAAGCACTGGCAGACTCTTAAGCCGCCACAAAAAGTGTTAGAACTCGGCCTTGGCGGCGGTGCAATTCGTAATTATTTACAACACAAATACCCTAAAGCACAAATAACATCGGTTGAAAAAAACGCCGATATTATTGATTGCTATACCCAGTTTTTTTCGTCAAATAAAAATGAGCAACTGCTGTGCGCCGATGCGCAACAGGTTTTAAAAAGTGTGCAAAATATTGATTGGATTATTTTAGATTTGTTTAGCCAGATAGATGCGCCTCGATTTTTATTTGAAGAGGCATTTTATAAAAAAATCTACTCAGCTTTAAATAACGACGGCGTGCTATTTATTAACTTTTTATCGCAGCATGAGTCGCAATTAAAACAACTTCAGCAGCTATTACTCGATGTATTTGGTTGTAACGTCAGCCCGCAAAAAATTACGGGCTATGTAAATCATATTGTCGTGGTAACCAAAAACTTAAACAGATAAGTTAAACGTAACGGGCCCATCGTTACACAAGCTTACTTGCATATCGGCACCAAACTCACCTGTGGCTATTGTAAGCCCCAACTCTTTAGCTTGAGCTACAAAGTATTCGTAAAGCTCGTTAGCTTGGCTTGGCGTTGCCGCAGATGAAAAACTAGGGCGCATACCCTTTTTAGTATCAGCCGCTAGCGTAAATTGCGAAACAACAAGTAACTCACCTTTAATATCTTTAAGGCTTAAGTTCATTTTGTCGTTTTCGTCAGTAAAAATACGATAATTACTTACCTTGTGTAAAAGCTTATCGGCCGTTTGTTTGTCATCGTGTTTTTCAACGCCCAGCAACAATAATATACCTTGGCTAATTTCACCTACTACTTGGTTGTTAATTTCTACTTTGGCATGCTTTACACGTTGTATTAAACCTTGCATTTAAACTGTGTCCTTTATTGCTGGTTCATCATCTTCTAGTTCAAGCTCTGGTGTTTCTGGTACATCATTTGGACTAATACACGCAGTAAATTCAGCGCCAAGCAAAACAACTACCCACGACAAATACACCCATACAAACAAAATAGGAATGGTTGCTACTGCGCCGTAAATAACTTCGTATGACGGAAAATGGCTAATATAAAGTGCAAACCCTTTTTTAGTCAGCTCAAATAAAAGTGCCGCAAAAAAAGCGCCAGGTATTGCCGCCCTAAACGACACCCGCGTATTAGGCACTAAGGTGTAGAGCATAATAAAGCCCACCATCGAAATTCCATACGGCAATAACTTTAACAAAAACCCGCTAAACCCAGGAATCCCCTGATCAGCAAAAGACACCAAAGATACAATATAAGAGGTAACACCAATACTGGCACCGAGCAACATAGGCCCTAAGCTCAAAACCATCCAGTACACAGCAAATGAGATCATCATTGGGCGCTTTTTCTTTATGCGCCAAATTCGGTTCAATGTGGCATCTACATTACGTATTAACAGCAAGGCTATTGCAGCTAAAAAGCCAATACCTACTGCCGTCATTTGATTAGCGTTACCGGCAAAGGAGCTAATATGCTCTCTAATAACATCGGTAGAGGTAGGTACAAAATTAGTAAACAAAAAGCTCTCAATTTCCATGCGAGTAGATTCAAAGCCCGGAAAAGCTGAAAATATAGCAACACCCACCGCAATTAATGGCACTAAAGAAAGAAGGGTTACGTAAGCAAGGTAACCTGCATTAACCGTTATTTGATCGTCTATACACCGATTAAAATACTGCATCCACCAACCAGGTTGCTGGCGTATAAAGGACTTAACTTGCTGTTTGTAATGTGAGAGCTTATCATTCATACAATTGACTTGTGCTTATATAGTTTTGATTATAATAACAATCAGCGCCATAATTTACAGCACTAACGCTCGTAAACAGGAATTCAAATGAAAAAACAAACATTACTCAGTGTTTCAATGCTTGTAGTAACACTTACTTTAACTGGCTGCCAATCAGCTTATTATTCTGCGATGGAAAAAGTGGGTGTTCACAAACGCGATATTCTTATTGACCGCGTAGAAGAAACCAAAGACTCGCAGCAAGAGTCACAAGAAGAATTTAAATCGGCACTAGAGCGCTTAACTACTCTAATCGATTTTAATGGTGGCGAACTACAAGACACTTACAATCAACTAAACGATGATTACGAGTCGAGCTTAAATGCCGCTAACGAAGTATCAACTAACATCAATAAAGTAGAAGACGTGGCAGAAGCGCTATTTGATGAGTGGGCCGATGAGTTAGAGCAGTACAAAAGTGCATCACTTAAGCGTGAAAGCAGCAAAAAGCTAACTGCGACTAAGCGTCAATTTGATCAGCTATTACGCTCAATGCGCAGCGCAGAGAGTAAAATGGAGCCAGTATTAACCTCGCTTCATGATAACGTTTTATACCTAAAGCATAACTTAAATGCACAAGCGGTATCGGCTATTAAAGGTGAATTCACTAACCTTAAGCGCGATATTCAATTGTTGATGAACGACATGAACAAATCGATTGCCGATTCAAACAAATTTATTGAACAAATGAATAGCGCTGGCTAATCATTTGTTACTTTAACAAGCCTGCTTAATTGCAGGCTTTTTTATGTTAAAGGGAATGCTAAAAGGGATTTACAATGAAACGCTTTTTAATCGCAACAATGCTCTTATGTATATTAACGGCCTGCGGTGCACCTAATAATATTAATCGTATTACCAGCTCTGACTCAGTTGTTGTTATTAATGATAAGAGCGGTCGTTATAAAAATTTATACACAGGTGAAAAAACATATCCCACTACCTGTACTGAAAACTGCTACCCAGCCCACCCAGACTTACTATGCAAAACCGGCAGCGAAAACTGCCAGTACCAAGGCCAGCAAACTAAACCACAGCTTAGCACCGGCTATACCGTACGCTGGCTTGGTCACGCTAGTTTTGTAATTAACACCCCAAATGGTCAAAGTGTGCTGTTTGATCCAGTAAAAAATCAGTTTGATTCTCCAGTTGCACTTGGCTTTAAACTCGGCGGTGGTATTTATCGTAAAGCAGGCGCTTGGCCTAGTGAACAAGAACTGGAAAATATTGATGCTGTAATGTATTCGCATATTCATTACGATCACTTTAATAAAGCCGACATACAAAGCATTGGCAATAAACCTCGCTATTTAACACCACTCGGTATGGCCGACAACTTCCCCACCGGCGGTTTTAATATTAGCGAAATGCCGTGGTACTCAACAACCAACATTGACGACTTAGTTATTAATGCCGTGCCAGCTCATCATTTTAGCGCTCGCGTATTGGTGCCCTTTATTTACGAAGATAATAATAAAGACGCGTGGAATGGCTGGCTGCTTGAACAAAACGGCAGTACCTTATTTTTTGCAGGCGATACGGGCTACTCAAAACACTTTAAAGATATACAGCAAAAATATGGCGATATAGATGTGTGCTTAATACCAATCGCATCTTACTACAGTAAAGAAAGTGGCAAATTTTACCGCTACGTTCACACTACACCAGAGGATGCGCTCAACGCAGCACAAGAACTTAACTGCAAAGTAATGATACCGTGGGGATACGGTAACTCAAGTTGGAAAATGGGCGACCATACTAGCCACTCTGCCTTGCTGCGCTTATTGCATATGTACAATAAAATGGATTCAAAAGTACCGCTGTATATTTTAAACGAAGGCGAAAGTATTTCACTATAACTATTTACTTAGCTGTTTTAAGATTGTTATTACATTAAGACAAATCCACAATAAAATTGAGAAATTAATGAAAAAATTAGCACTCGCCTTAAGCTTTTTATTAAGCACGCCTGCAATGGCCATTGATGTTGAACATACATCAACTCCAATTACTATTGATGGCCTATCAGAAAGTGCGTGGGATAAAGCCGCTTGGCACGATATGCCTTATTTAATGGATGGCACACTGCCATCAAACGATGCCGACTTTAAAGGGCGTTATCGCTTACTGTGGGATCAAAACTATTTATACCTACAAGCCGATATTGTGGATGACGTTTTAATAGATACACACGCCGATCCAACGTATAAATATTGGGATGACGATGCGCTTGAAGTATTTATTGATAGCGATGCATCAGGCGGAAATCATCAATTTAATCACACCGCTTTGGCATACCATATTGGCCTTGATAACCAAGCCGCCGATTACGGACCTGATAAAAAAGCCCATTTGTATACCGACCACCTAGTCAGTAACTGGAAGCGCAACACCACTGCGCCTTTTAACATTACCTGGGAAGTAGCAATAAAGCTCTACCCTAATGATTATAAAGAAGGTGCTAAAAACACCCCAATTACACTTAGCGAAAAACAAGTAATTGGCTTTATGTTAGCGTATTGCGATAACGATGGCAGTGACGTGCGCGAGCACTTTATGGGCTCACACGAAGTACAGCCAGTAAATGGCGACAGAAACCGTGGATTTATAGATGCCGACGTATTTGGCAAAATCACCCTACTCCCTAAAAAGTAAGTAACTACCAATAAAATAATTGAACACGTATGTTGGGTTGAGCGAAGCGAAACCCAACGCAAAAAAATCCCACCAACAAACACTGATACTTTGCATTATGGCTGTTTCAGCTCTCTCTTTCTCTTCTCATTCCCTTCTCCTTGTGCAAAAGATCTTTAAGTAAATTATTCACAAAGAGGTTAAGAGGCGCTGCGCTTTTAGAGGTAAATATATTATGGAAATTTCATCACAAAACAGTAGCTATGTAATTTTGAGCTAAATACTGTCAGCTGACGACTTATAGCCTACAGCTCTTGTTTTCAAAACACAAAAAAGCCGCTGTATTTTTCAATACAGCGGCTTTTAAAATCATAATTCTAAATTAATAGATTATGCTTTAGGTCCACGACCTGCACGTTTACGTTCGTTTTCTGTAAGGTAACGCTTACGAATACGAATGTTTAGTGGAGTTACTTCAACTAGCTCGTCATCATCGATGAACTCAAGCGCTTGCTCAAGTGAGTAGTTAAGGTGTGGAGAAAGCGTTTGCGCTTCATCAGTACCAGATGCACGTACGTTAGTTAACTGCTTGCCTTTAAGGGCGTTAACTGTAAGGTCGTTATCACGGTTATGAATACCGATAACCATACCTTCGTATACTTCAACACCGTGACCGATGAATAAACGGCCGCGTTCTTGTAAGTTGAATAATGCGTTAGTAAGTGCTTTACCAGTTGCATTTGCAATCATTACGCCGTTCTTACGAACACCGATGTCGCCACCTTTGTGAGGACCGTAATGATCGAACGTATGGTACATAAGACCAGAACCCGAAGTAAGCGTCATGAAATCAGTTTGGAAACCAATTAAACCACGGCTAGGGATCATGAAATCTAAACGCATACGGCCTTTGCCATCTGGAGTCATGTTAGTAAGCTCACCTTTACGTAGGCCAACTTGTTCCATAACAGAACCCTGATGCTCGTCTTGACAGTCAATAGTAACTGTTTCAAACGGTTCTTCTAGAACGCCATCTACAGTACGTAAGATAACTTCCGGACGAGAAACTGAAAGCTCGTAACCTTCACGACGCATGTTCTCGATTAAGATACCTAGGTGTAATTCACCACGACCAGAAACACGGAAGCTATCTGGGCTACCAGTATCTTCAACGCGAAGTGCTACGTTGTGTACTAATTCTTTGTCTAAACGTTCACGGATATTACGTGACGTTACAAACTTACCTTCTTTACCACAGAAAGGTGAGTTATTTACAGAGAATGTCATTGTTACAGTTGGCTCATCAACACTTAGTGGTGGTAATGCTTCAACGTTTCCTGGGAAACAAACTGTATCAGAAATCTTAAGCTCACCAATACCTGTTACAGTTACGATGTTACCAGCGTAAGCTCTATCAGTTTCGATACGTTCAAGACCTAGGTAGCTTTGTACTGCGCCAATTTTACCATTACGTGTAGTGCCATCAGCACTGATAATAGTAACTTGTTGGTTAGGAGCAACAGAACCACGTTTAATACGACCAATACCAACTACACCAACATAAGAGTTGTAATCTAGTTGAGAAATTTGCATTTGGAAGTCACCTTCAGGATCTGCATCCGGTGGTGATACTTCGTCAACGATCATCTTGAACATAGGTTCCATGTTGTCTGATGGCTCGTCTAAATCTAGTGTTGCCCAGCCGTTGATAGCTGAAGCGTAGATTACTTTAAAATCTAACTGTTCGTCAGTTGCGCCAAGGTTGTCAAATAAATCAAAGATTTGATCCATAACCCAATCAGGACGTGAACCTGGCTTATCAATTTTATTGATAACTACGATTGGCTTTAAGCCTTGCGCGAATGCCTTTTGCGTAACGAAACGCGTTTGTGGCATTGGACCTTCTTGAGCATCAACAAGTAATAATACTGAGTCAGCCATCGAAAGTACGCGTTCAACTTCACCACCGAAATCGGCGTGTCCCGGAGTATCTACGATATTGATATGGTAGTCGTTCCAAGAGATGGCTGTGTTTTTAGCCAAAATGGTAATACCACGTTCTTTCTCAATGTCGTTTGAGTCCATCACGCGCTCTTCGTTACCGCCGCGTGTTTCTAATGTACCTGATTGCTCAAGTAGTTTGTCAACCAGAGTTGTTTTACCGTGGTCAACGTGCGCGATAATCGCTATATTTCTTAACTTTTCGATGCTCATATATTTACTCAGAGAAATTAAATTCTCAATGATCCTGCAAGATCTACGCACTCATCCACGCTTTCGCGAGATGTCCCAGCATAGGATTTAAAAGGGCGCATATTATCCCTCATTAATGACATGGATGAAAGTTTATCCAATACATATTTTAAAACTTTCTCAATACTTTTACTAAGTATCTGTTTTATATATGACAATTATATGAATTAAATTTCAATATTTTTTTGAAAAACAGTCTTTTTGACTATTTTTCCGATCTTTTTGTTACTCTTTTGCATTTAGGTTATGCTAATTTCAGCTGATTAAATTAACAACAAATTACGCTCTGTAAATTTTGCACTAAAATGGAATATTTACGCACCAATATGGTGCGTTTGTATATTCCATTTTGATGCAATGATATTTTTTTAATTTATAAACAGCCAGTTACAATAATGGCACAAAATCAGCTTAGTAAATACCAAAGCAATTATGCAGCAATAACAAAACCCAATAGTTGGAGGACACATGTCACAATCGGTTTTAGATTTTATTAAAGAAAATGACGTCAAGTTCATTGATTTACGCTTTACTGACACTAAGGGTAAAGAACAACATGTATCGATCCCTCATCACCAAGTTGATGAAGATTTTTTCGAAGACGGTAAAATGTTCGACGGTTCTTCAATTGCAGGCTGGAAAGGCATAAACGAATCAGACATGGTATTAATGCCAGTTCCTGAGTCAATCAAACTAGACCCTTTCACTGAAGAAGCGACATTAATTTTACGTTGTGACGTAGTAGAGCCTTCTACACTACAAGGCTATGAGCGCGACCCGCGTTCTGTTGCTAAGCGCGCTGAAGATTACATGAAATCTACAGGCATTGCAGACACTGTTTTATTTGGCCCTGAGCCAGAATTTTTCGTATTTGACGATGTTAAATACAAATCAGATATGTCTGGATCTATGTACAAAATTGATTCTAAGCAAGCTGCTTGGAACTCAGATAAAGAATATGCAGATGGCAACACTGGTCATCGTCCAGGTGTTAAAGGCGGTTACTTCCCAGTTGCTCCAGTTGATGACTTCCAAGATTGGCGTTCAGCTACGTGTCTAGTTCTAGAAGAAATGGGCCAAGTAGTAGAAGCACATCACCACGAAGTAGCAACAGCAGGTCAAAACGAAATCGCTACTCGCTTTAATACAATGGTATTAAAAGCGGATGAAATTCAAGAAATGAAATATGTTATCCATAACATGGCTCACTTATACGGTAAAACAGCAACGTTTATGCCTAAGCCAGTTGTTGGTGATAACGGTTCTGGTATGCATTGTCACCAGTCACTTGCTAAAGATGGTGTAAACCTTTTTGCTGGTGATAAGTACGGCGGTCTTTCTGAAGATGCACTTTACTACATTGGCGGCATCATCAAGCATGCTAAAGCAATTAACGCTTTTGCAAATGCGTCTACTAACTCGTACAAACGTTTAGTACCAGGTTTTGAAGCACCAGTTATGCTTGCATACTCTGCACGTAACCGTTCTGCATCAATCCGTATCCCAGTGGTTCCATCTGAAAAAGGTCGTCGTATTGAAGTACGCTTCCCGGATCCAACTGCTAACCCATACCTTGCTTTCTCAGCAATGCTTATGGCTGGCCTTGATGGTATCAAAAACAAGATCCATCCTGGCGATGCTATGGATAAAGATTTATACGACTTACCAGCTGAAGAAGCAGCAGAAATTCCAACTGTTGCAGCATCACTTGACGAAGCACTATCTGCACTTAGCGCAGACCGTGAATTCTTAACTCAAGGTGGCGTATTCACTGATGACTTAATCGATGCTTACATCGAACTTAAGTCTAAAGAAGTTGAAAAGCTTAACATGACAACTCATCCAGTTGAGTTTGAAATGTACTACAGCTGTTAATTAAGCTGTAAAAAATATGTGTGTTCTCAAGCCCGCTTTGCGGGCTTTTTTAATGGTAAAATTAGTCAATCTCCACTAAAGTTAAGTTACCGATAAAAATGCAGGGCTGCAGAGTGAATAACAAGATTTTATTACTATTAATTACTTTAGGATTAAGTAATTATGGTTATGCCGGTGAAACAAAAATATACGCTTGGAAAGATAAAAATGGCGTATTAGTGTTCTCAGACACCCCTCATAAAGGGGCCCAAGAGGTAAAACTCACCAGCCAAGATCTTAATATGCCTGCAACAAATACTGACATTTTTGACGAGCAACCTCAGCCTCAACAAGCGGCCTTTAGTATTGCTATTTCCTCACCTGATCATAACCAGACTATTCGTGAAAATACCGGCACTGTTTATGTAACTAGCCGAATAAAACCACGCTTTGAAACGGGTTTTACTATACAACTTTTTATTGATGGTAAAGCACACGGCCCAGCCAGTGACAGCTCAACCTTTGCAATTAGAGATGTAGAACGTGGTCAGCACACACTACAATTAAAGCTTTTTAATAGTAAAAACCAAGTTATTGCTACAAGCGAACCCTGCATATTTTTTATGCACCGAAAAGGGCTAAACCTAGGTAACTAAATTGGGGCATTACTAAACGTGCAGCAGTGTATTTAACCATATAACTTGCTTGCAAACATCCACGCACTAAAATGGTGCAGCTATGATTAATAATAAAAACTTTAGCCCTGAGCTACTCGATGCCATTTGGCAAAATCAAACAACCGCTATCATGCTACTTGATAAAAACTTCACCGTTGTATATGCCAACACCAGTACCAGCGAGCTGCTTGGCCTTGGTAATAAGCGCTTGTTAGAACAACCGTTTGATAGCCTTTTTAACTACCATTCAATCGATTTACAGCGTATAGAACAATACTCATTAGTTGAAGGCGTAGATTGCCAGCAGCATAGAGCTGACGTGGTTTTTAGCGATTCTCGCCATGCAAAAGTAGCCGTAAGTACACGACAAATTAAGTTTAATGGCTCGCTTTATATTTTATTTGAGTGGCGCCAAACCGATGACGAAATTAAGCACGACCAAGCGTCTAATCAAATGCATCAATATCAAGCTGCCCGAAACCTAATTAGAGGCTTAGCTCACGAAATTAAAAATCCTTTAGGTGGAATTCGCGGAGCGGCGCAGTTATTGCAGTATGAGGTTGATCAACAAGAAAGAGATCAATGTGCTGAGCTCATCATTGAGCAAGCCGACCGATTACGCGAACTAGTAGATAGGCTTTTGGGACCCAATCAACTTCCGCAAAAATCGTATGGCAATATACATCAATCACTTGAATCAGTTGCAAGGCTAAGTACGTTAGATAATTGTTCTAACATTAGCTTAGTTAAAGATTACGACCCAAGTATTCCTGATGTATACATTGATCAAGGCAAAATTCAGCAAGTGGTATTAAACATTGTTCGAAATGCCCAACAGGCGCTTGTAGATGGCGGTGAAATAACAATAAAAACCCGCATTAATCATCAGCATCGTCGCCCAGGTAAAGCACCTAAAAAAGCCTTGTTGATCCAAATATCTGATAACGGACCAGGTATTGATCCCAGTGTACGCGAAACACTGTTCTACCCTATGATCACCAATAAAGAAGGTGGCTCTGGGTTAGGACTCTCAATAGCGCAAACACTGATAGATCAACATGATGGCTATATAGAATGTGATAGCTGGCCTGGACATACTGAATTTAATATCTATCTGCCCTTTGCAGATTAATGTTTGGAGTTTGCATGAAAACAGTTTGGCTTGTAGATGATGATGCTTCTATTCGATTTGTACTTGAAAAAGCACTAACCCGTGCAGGGTTTAACACAGAGAGCTTTGCTAATGCGCAAGATGTACTAAGCGCCCTAAAGTTTAGCCAACCTACTGTTTTAGTTTCTGACGTACGAATGCCTGGTATGGATGGTATGGCGTTGCTTGAACTTATTGCAGAGCAAAACCCTGGGCTGCCGGTTATTATAATGACTGCGCACTCAGATTTAGACTCAGCTGTAAATGCATTCCAAAAAGGTGCTTTTGAATACCTCGCTAAGCCGTTTGATTTAAACGAAGCAGTGGCGCTAGTCGAAAGCGCATGCAGAGCAAACTCCACTAAAAAAACTAAACGCAAGCAAGCTCCACCAAAAAGTGCCCACATAATTGGTGAAGCGCCCGCAATGCAAGAAGTGTTTAGAGCGATAGGTAAACTATCGGCCTCTAGCATGAGCGTATTAATAAATGGCGAATCTGGAACAGGTAAAGAACTTGTCGCCAGTGCGCTGCACAATCATAGCCCACGTAAAGAAAATCAATTTATTGCACTTAACATGGCAGCCATTCCAAAAGAGCTTGTTGAGTCAGAGTTATTTGGCCACGAAAAAGGCGCATTTACGGGCGCCGACAGCGTGCGTAAAGGCCGCTTTGAGCAAGCCAATGGCGGCACACTATTTTTAGATGAAATTGGTGATATGCCACTTGATGTACAAACACGTTTATTACGCGTTCTTGCCGATGGTGAGTTTTATCGCGTTGGTGGCCATCAAAGTATAAAAGTAGATGTGCGTATTATTGCGGCTACGCACCAAAACCTTGAAGATTTAGTTAAACAGGGCAAGTTTAGGGATGATTTATTCCATCGTCTTAATGTTGTGCGCCTACGTTTACCTGCTCTTCGAGAGCGTACTGAAGATATAGAAAGCTTATCGCAACACTTTTTACATAAAAGCGCTAAAGAGCTACAAGTAGAAAGCAAAGTGCTGAGCCCTAAGGCAACTGAGCAATTACGCTTATTTAATTGGCCAGGCAATGTACGCCAATTAGAAAACACCTGTCGCTGGCTTACTGTAATGGCACCGGGTGAGCTTGTAAGCGAGCAAGACTTACCTCCAGAGATTCTGGATGCTTCGCCAACCCAGGAAGAAGGTGATTGGCTAGATGCGTTTCAGCAATGGCTTAATCAAGAGCTTAAACAAGGCAAAGAAAATATTTGGCCTGACATTCAAGCCCAGCTAGAAACTCGCTTAATTAAAACCGCACTGGCTAATTGTTCTGGTCATAAGCAAGATGCTGCTATAAAAATTGGTTGGGGACGCAACACGTTGACCCGAAAATTAAAAGAGCGCAATATTAGCTGATTAAACGCTTTTAACACATTTGGTTATTGATGAAGCTAATCGAACATATTCCTTTGTTTAAACAAATGGAAATTATAAACAGGCTGCACTTTTTTAAAGAATTTACGCTCAGCGAGCGCCAAGTCTTATTAGAGTCGTTCGGCCTGTTGTATTTAGTAAGCCAGCATCAATTTTTATTTAAGCAATACGATAACGACAAACGTTTGTACATTGTACTTAGCGGCGCGTTATTAGTATTTAAACATAATCATTTGCTAGAACTTGGCACTATAGAGCCCGGTGAATTTATAGGTGAAGGTGCCTTTATAAATAACCGAGAGCGTAGTACTAGTGCTCGCGCTAAAACCGACAGTATAGTCCTCGCTATTACCCCTGAAGCACTCACCCGCTTACCTAATGTTATCCGCGAAAAAATTAAAGACCGAATTATAGAAGGTATGAGTCTGCGCATTGCCAAACTAAGCGAGCATATAGAAACTCACGGTTAGTTCAGTCCATATAAATAATTTGTAGTGAGCAATCAAGCCAGCTGGGGTTATTAACGTGAGCTGTAAACCTGTAAGTATCAGATGGTTTGGCGCCAAAGGGCGTATTTATAAGTGGTTGTGAGTGACTGTATGTTTGCGAATAATTTTTGTAATAAATGACAACGTAACCGTATAAAAACTCCCAACCTAACCTTACAACAGCGCCACTGGGTAAGGTAAAGTCAGCATATTTATCTGTAAATGTGACGAGTAAATCATTGTACTTGTCTTCGCTGCATTGAGTTGTTCGTAACTTTTTAGGCATAACAAAGGTTGTACCCGCCACTGCATTTTTTAGATAAAAGCCTATATTGCCATCACCATAAAAATGATTTGAACGCGTTGTATAGTTAACTTGTGGCTCGTAACCTAGCCCCTGCATAATAGTAGCTAACTGCTCAGTCTCTTTTGGGTAAATTTTGTCACTTGATAAGAGTAATGTAGCCTCACCAAACTCTGATGGGATTGCCAGCGGTACATATTCATAAGGGAGCGATTGTGCTTTTAGCGCAGCATCGAGCTGATTGCTCTGTTCATCTTGCAAGTTTTCACTAAATACATACACGGTAGGTTGTTGGCACGCAGCTAATGGTAATGCCAACACACACATTAAAATTCCATTTTTCATAGTTACCCCTTTTGATTACGCTTGTAGTCTATTAAAGGTAACTATTTATAGCAATTTAATTTGTTTGGCTATCTAACCAAGCATCAACACTTTTTCGAGTATATAAAACTTCTTTAAATAAACGATGTCGTTCAAACTCGAGTTTTGTTTTTCTCGTGGCATCACCACTAACTAAACGGCTATGGGTATCATTGAACTTTGAAATTACAGAAAAACCGCGTTCATCTTGATCAGCTTGCTTTTTTACAGAATTAGCAAGGTGCTCTCTAACATCGTCAGCAGTTAACATACCTGAATTGTCTAATCCCATTAGCTCTTTTTTCATTGCTAATCTTACGCCCATTTCCTACTCCATTTAATGAAAACTATTTAATCCGCCAAAGTTTTAGCAATTAGCAGGCCATACGTAAAATTAACTGCTGCAAAGGTTACTCTTCAATTGCTTCAGTTTTTTTAAAGACAGATAAAATACATAAAAAATTTCATAACTATTTACGTATTACAATTAACGAAAGTCACTTGCTTTGGTGCAAAAGTAGCTGCAAGCCTTTATACTACAGCTTGTGCGTTACCCCACCGAGAGCAAATATGAACGAAGAATACATAGAAATAGAATTAGAAGAAGAGCCGATTGAGCTTTGTAAATTATTAAAAGTACTAAACTTAGTTGAAGGTGGCGGCCAAGCTAAAAACCTAATTACCGAAGGCTATGTGGGTGTTAACCATGAAATTTGTACAATAAAGCGGAAAAAATTATACAGTGGCGATGTATTAGAATTTGATGGCGAATTTTTTAAACTTGCGCTAAGTGAAGATGCAACCCCTGCAGAAAAACCTGCGGTACAAACTCAGGCAGAGTCAAAGCAAGCTGCACCACAACCAACAAATCAGCCAGCTAAAAGTAAGCGCAAGCGAACTAAAAAACCAAAAGTAGATGATAAAACAGGTCGTCGTCCTATTTCATTTGGTTAAGCATTTAAAAGCCCTCTTTTTATATAAAAAGGTCAACTTGTATAGTTGGCCTTTTTACTCTTTAATAACCTAGTTAATAATAATAAAAACAAGGTTATAAAATGTCTGTTAAAACACCTAAAAATTGGTTTAAGCCAGTTGTATGGGCGGCACTAATATGGAACTTACTTGGCGTTATTGCATTTGCTATGCACATGATGATGACACCCGAAATGATAGGTAAACTTCCACTAGATCAACAAACTGCCTACTCTAACATTCCTATTTGGTCAACCATTGCATTTGCTATAGCTGTATTTGGAAGCACTTTTGGTTGTCTGTTTTTACTTGCTAAAAACGCGCTGGCAACACCTACTTTTGCGCTATCGCTCGGCGCTATTTTAATTCAGCAATATTATAATTTTGTGGTCATAAACAGTATTGAGCTACTTGGCGCAAGTGCTGTATTTATGCCTATTTTTGTAATCATTATTGCCATTGCTTTACTTTGTTTGAGTATTAAAGGTAAGCAACAAGGTTGGTTACAATAATTAATAAGGGTCGAAATAACTTTTGACCCTACCTCTTTCAAATCATCTCTTGAAATTAAACTTTTCAGCATCATCTCTACTATATTAACTGTACAAAATTCATTCTCTAAACACGATTTTTTACACTGGTATGTACTTTGCAACTCGAACACTACAGAGGTCACTCTTCAAAATATTTTTCTAATTCATAAAGGGGCAAATAATGAATAATAGTTTCGATACCCAACATCAGCTCACAATAAATGGTGAGCAATATCATATTCATTCTCTAAAAGGACTTGGCGACAAAGCGAAACGATTGCCCTTTTCCTTAAAAGTATTACTTGAAAACCTTCTTCGTAACGAAGATGGCGCAAATATAAAAGAACAAGATATTCAAGCTCTCCTTAATTGGGACCCTCAAGCAAAGCCTGCATCTGAAGTTGCCTTTACTCCCGCCCGTGTTGTTATGCAAGATTTTACCGGCGTACCCGCTATTGTTGATTTAGCCGCGATGCGTGACGCAATGGAAAAACTAGGTGGAGATCCCGCAAAAATAAACCCGTTATCACCTGCTGAGCTTGTCATTGATCACTCGGTACAAGTAGATGGTTATGGTAACGATGGTGCTTTTGATTTAAATGCAAAACTAGAATACGACCGAAATAAAGAACGTTACGAATTTTTACGCTGGGGACAAACCGCTTTTGATAATTTAAAAGTAGTGCCACCAGCAACCGGTATTGTTCACCAAGTGAATTTAGAATACTTAGCACGCGTTGTTTTTAATGAAGAGCGCGATGGCAAAAAATTCGCTTACCCAGACACTCTCGTAGGTACCGACTCTCACACAACCATGATAAATGGCTTAGGTGTACTTGGTTGGGGTGTAGGCGGCATTGAAGCCGAAGCAGCTATGTTGGGTCAACCAATTAGTTTACTGATCCCACAAGTAGTGGGTATGAAGCTAAGCGGCCGCTTACCTGAAGGCACGACCGCAACCGATTTAGTATTAACAGTAACAGAGATACTGCGTAACCATGGCGTAGTGGGTAAATTTGTAGAGTTTTATGGTGACGGCCTTGCCGACTTACCACTTGCCGATAGAGCAACCATAGCGAATATGGCACCAGAATACGGCGCTACGTGTGGTATTTTCCCGATTGATGATGAAACCATTAACTACCTTCGCTTAACAAACCGCGACGAAAAGCAGCTAAAACTCATTGAGGATTACGCAAAACACCAAGGTTTATGGCGTAACGATGGCGACGAAGCTAGCTATACCGATACACTCGAGCTTAAATTGGGTGATGTTGTACCAAGCCTTGCAGGCCCTAAACGACCACAGGATAGAATTTCCCTAAACAAGGCTGGTGAAGTGATTAGCCAGCATTTAAAAAACTTTCAAGATGAACGTATGGCTCGTCGTGATAATAGCGATGAAGAACAAGCTCGTATCGAAGGCGAAGGTCCAACAACAAACCCAGATGAACCAGTTAATGAAGCGCAGTTTATGGGCGCCGCTAAAGTTAAATTTAAAGGACAAGAGTTTGAGCTAAACGATGGTGCTTGCGTTATTGCCGCGATTACCAGCTGTACTAATACTTCTAACCCAAGTGTAATTTTAGCTGCTGGTTTGGTTGCTAAAAAAGCAAAACAGTTAGGAATTAATGTAAAACCTTGGGTTAAAACATCACTTGCTCCAGGTTCTAAAGTAGTTACCGACTACCTAGAAAAAGCCGGCTTAATGGACGACTTAGAAAGCTTAGGCTTTAACTTAGTTGGCTATGGTTGTACTACCTGTATTGGTAACTCAGGCCCACTAGCGACTGAAATATCAGATGCGATTCAAAAGCATAAATTAGTGGTTAGCTCTATTTTATCGGGTAACCGTAACTTTGAAGGTCGTATTCACCAAGATGTTAAAATGAACTTTTTAGCATCCCCTCCGCTTGTTGTTGCTTACGCCATTGCGGGCAGAACCGATATTGACGTATACAACGAACCCCTGGCTCAAGATGCTAACGGTAACGATATTTACCTTAAAAATATTTGGCCGAGCGTTAAAGAAGTAAGTGACCTAGTTAAAGAAACAGTAACTAAAGAAATGTTCGAAAAAAGCTACGCTAACGTTTACGAAGGCGATAGCCGTTGGCAGCAAATTAAAATACCAGATGGCAAACTTTACGATTGGGATGACGCATCTACCTACATTAAAAAAGCACCATTTTTTGATGGTATGAAAGTAGAACCACCGGGTATTCCTACTATCGAAGGTGCACGTTGTTTAGCTAAGCTTGGGGATTCAGTAACCACTGACCATATTTCTCCTGCGGGCGCTATTAAAGCAGATGCACCAGCAGGTTTATACTTGCAAGAAAATGGCGTAGATAAAGCGCAGTTTAACTCGTACGGTTCACGCCGTGGTAATCACGAAGTAATGATGCGTGGCACGTTTGCTAATGTTCGTCTTAAAAACTTACTAGCACCAGGTACTGAAGGCGGCGTAACACGTACTCAGCCTGGCGATACGCTAGAGAGTATTTATGATGCAGCAATGGAGTATCAAAAAAATAATACGCCACTCATTATTTTAGCGGGTAAAGAGTACGGTACGGGTTCATCTCGTGACTGGGCGGCCAAAGGCTCACTTTTACTAGGCGTTAAAGCGGTTGTAGCACAAAGCTATGAGCGAATTCATCGCTCTAACTTAATTGGTATGGGTGTATTACCGCTGCAATTTAAAGAAGGTGAAAGCTACGAGTCTCATGGGTTAACAGGGCAAGAACAATTTGATATTGATGGCCTGTACGATAAAACCGATGAAGTAACCGTTATTGCTACAAATGCCGAAGGTAAAAAAGTAACCTTGAGTGCTGACGTACGTATTGATACCCCTAAAGAGTGGGATTACTACAAACACGGCGGTATTTTACAATATGTACTGCGTAATATGCTCGACTAACAAAGACAGTAGTTAATACATTTAAAAGCCCAGCTTAGTAATAAGCTGGGCTTTTTTATGTGTGCTGTTTGTTGTCTTAAATCAATGCTAAGCATTTAAAGCGTGCCTACACTATAGCGACTATTAGTGAGGTAACTATGTCGCAAACAATGATAATTAGGCTGCTTAAAACATCAATAGTGCTTGGGTTGTGCCTTATCGTGACTGGCCACACTTTAATTGTGTCGAGTTACTTTACTGTCGAGCATGGTATTAAAGGAATAATTATAGCGGCGGCATGCATTGCTGTAGGTGTACTGCTGTCGCTTCCCACTAAAATATATTTAACCGTATTATTGATGGAAGCCGAAAAACGTTATTTAAAAAACCATAAAAGCACTCACTCTAAATAATTAGAGTGCACTTAAATTATTAATTTCTTTATTACGTTTTTCTAGTTTGTCTTTTACATTTTCGGCGTCATTAAATAACTTTTTAACCGAGTCTGGGTTCAAAATACTGATCCCCTCTGGTGCAGCCGACATTGTATTTTTACTTGGAGTGGTATTTAAAATAGACGTGTCTTCTGCAGCAATAACAGTAATATCTTTAGGGTCGAGTTTTACTTCAATACTTTTTGCATGCGGGTTAGGTGTATCAGAAAAGTGCCATTGGCCTGTTTCATCTTGCCACTTAAAAATTTTGCTACTTGAGGTAGTACTTTCAGGGATTGGTTCATCAGAAATACTGCTCGCAATTTTATCGCCTGCTTGCTTAAAGCCCTGCACTGCTTGGTCCAAAGTATTGCTAGATAGCGCAACCATTTTTTCTTTAATTTGTTGAGATTCACTGCTAATTGATGATGCAGAAAGCCATGTTTGACCATCGGGCTTTTTTAAATAAAACAAAGAGATAACTGCAATAGCCATGATTGATATAGCTAAGTAGGTAAAGTATTTCATAGCGTTCCTGCTTTAATTAATCCTTTATTGCCCTGAGTCTAATAAAAAATACTTAATTAGGCAATTTTTTGTACCCTAATAAAAAAATAAAAACGCAGCAGAAGCTGTAATGCCGTTCACTTAAGGTGAGCGGCTTTTTTATTTCTAGCGTACCGCTGTGGTCTTGGCTTGACTGCACGAGGAAAACCCCGTTCCCTTCGAGGCTCTAGAATTAGGCTTTCTGCCATCGCATAAAAGTATTTTAATTGACGTGGTATGGCTCCAGGTGTTGAATAAGGTAATCCAACAAGCAACCTCATTATTTGAGCTAAACTACCATTGAAACTCAGTTGGTACGGTAAATAATCACCTTTTAATGTGTGGCACATTTTTACCATCTGATATCGCACCATATTATAAGTAAGCAACACTCCCCACAGCTCTTGCTTTACAAGCGCTGGTAAGCGACTTCTTAATGTTAATCGATTGCCCAGCATATATTGCTTTTGTTCCCGATAACCAAGCTCTATCTCCCAGCGGTGACTGTACAAATCGCCTATATCGGCTGACAGATATCGCATCGGATCTGTCATAGATGTCATCACACTATATGACTTCCCCTTTATTTTTCGAGTCACTAACCTCGCGATTAAGGTGTTAGGCAGCGTTGGCCACATCTTTCTTGCTCTTGGGTTGCTGCTAAGTTGGACTAATTTATCATTACGCCCTAATGTTTGAATAACTTCATATTGCACATTTTTTTTCAGGGGGATTAGCCAATGGCGTTCACTGCCAGTTGTTTGCCATTTATGTAAAAGCCCTAAAGAATAGAAACCTTTGCCGAATAAAGTGAGACTGTTATCGGGTGTGGTTTCTATAAGCTTTTCAGCCAGCACCATTTCATTGACCTTGTAATCATCAAAAGCACTCCCCGTGATTAGGTGGCTGCTTAGCTCCATTTGACACACCATTCTGACCTGTGGGTATTGTGTATTGGTCGGTTTTGTAAAGGCTTCATTGTTTTGGGGTGAGTCATCCGTACGCCAAACAACACCATCGACACCAAGCAAGGTAAGCCCATTCCAATGAGGATGATTAGCGCCATTATTCCAATGCCTTTGGGTGCATTCAAATAAGGCTTTCATGGCGGCTTCACCTAGGTTTTTACGACGCTGAGTTAAAGCACTTGGCGCAACAAATGGCTTACCATCGCGGTCAACAATGTCGAGCATATTAACGACATCGGCCATCGATTTGTCATTATAAATAACCATCCCGATCAACAACCAAGCCATCGATTCTAGGGTTAGTTTTCTTTTTCGTAGTGTAACGGTTTCGGTCAGTGCATAGGCTTCTTCGATAAGAGATAAAGGGAGTAAATCTGCGAGTGTTTCAACGTCATTAGGTTTGATGTTGTTAATAATATCGAGAGCATTAGAAAGTTGCATAAAAAAATCCGAATTCTACAAAAGAATTCGGATTCTTACATACCTAGAAGATCGTTCAAGTGCTATTAACTAATTCTTAAATGATCGGCATTACAGCAGAAGCTGCGTTTTTATTTGCAATTTAACTACACCGTAGTCGCGTTAAATACCGTCACCATCCATGTGTAGTCCACATTCTCGGTTTAAACCAAAAAAGCGAGTTTCTTCCTCAGTCATTCCTGGTTCTAACTTACGTGTTGTATGTACGTCTCCCATAGACACATAACCTTGCTCCCATAATGGGTGGTAAGGTAAATCGTGCTTAGTAAGATACTGATACACGTCGCGGTTAGACCATTCAATAATCGGGTACACTTTGACGGTACCACGGCTAATTTCTACAAATTGCTTATCAGCACGTGTAGATGATTGATCGCGGCGCAGACCACTAAACCACGTGCCCGCTTCTATTTCTTTTAACGCGCGGGTCATCGGCTCTACTTTATTAAGCTGATTATATTGCTTAATGCCGTCTTCGCCTTTCTCCCATAGTTTACCGAATTTAGCCTCTTGCCATGCTGGGCTAAGCGGCGCTCTATACACCTTTAAGTTAAGTGATAAACGCTCACTCATTTGCTCAATAAACTGATACGTTTCAGGAAACAAATAGCCTGTATCGGTTAATACAACGGGAATATCTGGACGTTGTGAGGTCATTAAATGCAGCATTACTGCCGCTTGAATACCAAAGCTAGATGATAAAAAAGCCGTATTAGGCAAGTTATCAAGCGCCCATGCAACACGCTGTTCTGCGCTCATATTCGCTAGTAAACCATTAGCATCAGCTAACATAGCCGCCTGGCTTTGTTTATCTAGCTGTAAAATGTTTTTAAATTCACTCATGGTAAATTCCAAACCTCACTAGCGCCAAAGCGCTGGTATTTAATTAAGCGTGAAAATCGGTTACCGATACTTTTACTTCAGCAACAATGCCTTTGCGTATAACAAAGTCACCAAAACACTCACCGTCATTGCGCTCGCTTGCCCATTGGCCAATGAGCTTATCGAATGCTTCTAGGTAAACGTCTTCGCCTACGTTCTCAAGGTACAATTTAGGAATACGTGTACCTTCTAAATTACCACCTAAGTAAACGTTGTATTTACCTGGGCCTTTACCCACTAAACCAGCTTCTGCAAGCATTGCGCGGCCACAGCCGTTCGGGCAACCTACAACGCGCATAATAATGCTGTCATCGGGTATACCGTGCTTAGCAAGTAATGCTTCAGTTTTTTCTACTAGGCTTGGTAAGTAACGCTCTGCTTCGGCCATTGCAAGTGGGCACGTTGGCAGTGAAACACACGCCATAGAATTTTTACGCTGCTGCGAATCTGTGTCATCAATCAGGCCATGGCTACGTGCAATCTCTTCAATCACGGCTTTTTGATCTGCAGGTACGCCAGCAATAATTAAGTTTTGGTTTGCCGTCATACGCATGTCACCTTGGTGAACTTCTGCGATTTTACGACAACCTGTTTTAAGCGGCTTGCCTGGATAGTCTAAAATACGACCACTTTGAATAAATAGCGTTAAGTGGTGCTTACCATCAATGCCTTCAACCCAACCAATGCGGTCGCCACGATGAGTAAACTCAAACGGACGGCTTGGTGCAAACGTAACGCCTGAGCGTTTTTCTACTTCTGCTTTAAATACATCAACACCTACACGGTCTAATGTGTATTTAGTTTTTGCATTTTTACGGTTTGAACGATTACCCCAATCGCGCTGCACAGATACAACATGCTCTGCAATTTTTAAGGTATCTTCTAGCGCGATAAAGCCAAAGTCATCAGCCTTACGCGGATACGTTGCTGTATCGCCGTGCGTCATGGCAAGGCCACCGCCCACTAATACGTTAAAACCAACTAGCTTGCCGTTATCAGCAATTGCCACAAAGTTTAAATCGTTAGCGTGCACATCAACTTCGTTGTTAGGTGGAATAGTCACCGTGGTTTTAAACTTACGCGGTAAGTAGTTAGATCCTAAAATTGGCTCTTCTGTGGTTTCTGCTTTTTCGCCATTTAACCAAATTTCGGCATACGCTTTCGTTTTTGGTAATAAGTGTTCAGAAATTTTTGCAGCCCAATCGTAAGCTTCTTGATGTAACTCAGACTCAACGGGGTTAGTAGTACAAAGTACATTACGGTTAACGTCACCTGCTGTAGCAATAGAGTCTATACCTACGCTATCAAGCATTTGGTGCATGCCTTTAATATTTGGCTTTAACACTCCATGAAACTGAAATGTTTGACGCGTAGTTAAACGAATACTGCCGTAGCTTGTTTTGTCATCTGCAAACTTGTCGATTGCTAACCACTGCTCTGGCTTAATAATACCGCCAGGCATACGTGCACGTAACATTACATTATGTAGCGGCTCTAGCTTTTGCTTAGCGCGCTCACCACGTATATCGCGGTCATCTTGCTGATACATGCCATGAAAACGAATTAGCTGAAAGTTATCGGCTGTAAAGCCACCGGTAATTTCGTCTGTTAAATCTTTTTCTATGGTGCCACGTAAAAAGTTACTTTCTCTTTTCAAACGTTCGTTATCAGAAAGTTTTACGTTTTTATCTTGTTCGCTCATTTTAAATCCTAAATTTGTTACAGTGACGGCTGCTAGCTGTTAAATAAAATAAGAAACGTGATTAATACACGTCTTTCTGATAGCGGTTTGCGCTACGCAAATCTTTTAAATATTGCTCTGCGTCTTCATTGCTCTTGCCTGTGTTTTCTTTAACAATATCAAGCAAGGCGTTGTGTACATCTTTTGCCATGCGATTTGCATCGCCACAAATATAAAAGTGAGCGCCAGCTTCTAACCATTCAAACACGTCTTTACTGTTACTGCGTAACTTATCTTGCACATATACTTTTTCTGCTTGGTCACGGCTAAATGCAACATCTACTTTGTTAAGTAAACCCGATTTTAAATAACCCTGTATTTCTACTTGGTATAAAAAGTCTTGAGTGAAATGTGGGTTACCAAAAAACAACCAGTTTTTGCCTTGCGCTTCACGCGAATCACGTTCTTGTAAAAATGCACGAAACGGCGCAATACCCGTACCAGGACCAACCATAATCACAGGTGTATCATCGTTAGTGGGTAGGCGGAAATTGTCGTTGTGTTCGCTAAATACTTTAACTTTACAACCTTCTTCTGCACGACGAGTTAAGTAACCAGTACAACCACCTAAATGCTCGCTATCAAATGCATCAAATTGCACTAGACCTAGTGTTAAATGTACTTCGTCTTCAACCTCAGCTTGGCTAGATGCAATTGAGTACAAACGAGCTTGTAGTTTACGTAGGCAGTCTACTAATGTTTGCGCATCAATTTTTGCAGGGTTTTGGCGAATTACATCAAATATTTGGCGAGGTTCAATATACGCACGCATTGCGGCTTTATCTTCTACAAGCTTTAATAATTCAGGCGTACCAGTTGCTATTGCGTATTTTTCTACAAAACCAGGGTATGACTGAGTCAGCTCTAGTTTTTCAATAAGTGCGCCGCGTACGCTTAGCTCTTCATCACCTACTTTTACAATGCTTGTTGCATCTATTTGAGTAAGTGTAAGTACTTCATCAACTAATACATCATCATTTAAAAAGTACACACCTAATGAATCACCAGGTGTGTAAGTAATGTCTGAACCTTCAAGCGAAATTTCAACGTGGCGTACATCTTTAGTTGAGTCGCGACCGGTAATTTTTTGAACTGTTAATAGCTCTGCTTCAAATGGATTTTGCTTTGTGTATTGGCTTGAAGCGGTCGTTGGTGCTCCAAATGGCATTGATACAACTTGACCACCAGCGGCTTCTTGCTGCGCTTTTAAATCAGGTTCAAATGCATCAACTGCACCGGCAATCCATGTTGCAGCTTCATCTTCGTAATCTACATCTAAATCAGCACGTTGATATATGGTTTGTGCACCGAGTTTATTTAAACGTTCTTCAAAATCTTTTGCTGTTTGGCAGAAAAACTCATAGCTAGAATCACCTAAGCCAATAACCGCTATTTTTACATCGTCTAGTTTTGGCGCTTTTTTAGTGGCTAAAAATTCGTGAAGTGTTTCTGCGTCTTCAGGTGGCTCACCTTCGCCGTAAGTAGATACAACGATAGTTAAAAACTTTTCTTTTTTCAGGGCTGTTGGTTTGTAATCTGACATGCTAACAAGCTTAACTGCTAAGCCTCGCGACTCAGCCTGCTCTTTCATTTTGGTAGCTACACCTTTTGCGTTACCTGTTTGCGAACCATATAAAATAGTTAGCGCTGCTGCATCACCCGCAGCCGGTACGCCTGCCGTAGGGGCACCTAACGCAGCCGAATTAGCATTTGCAGCTAAGTAACCACTTACCCATGCTTGTTGAATTGGATTAAGTTCAGCCACTAAACCTTGCAGCTTTTGTACTTGATCTTGCGATAGCGGGCTTGCCGCAGCATTTAGTTGACCTAACAACATGAATCGATTCCCCATAACCCTGAAAATTAAACACAACACACTTTGTGTATTGTTAAAAATGAGTTTTACCTCATCCAGAGCGTATCTGTTGAGGTTTTCTAAGTATGTAGGATAACGGGCTCTGCATAGATAAAAAAAGAATAGAATCTGCTTTGATATTCCATTTAGTTATTAATTTATAAAAATACCTTCAAAAACAGATTAAAGGGCAATTATTGCCTTTTACAGCACTTTAAATTAACAATTTTGTAACCTAACTAATGTAGGGTATATTCCTCATTCAAAATAAAAATAGGAACAACTATGTTACACGGGAAATATAAAAATAAACTACTTAGTACCGCATTGTTACTTGGCTCATTACCTGTAATGGCCAATGTAGCTAATGGCGGATTTGAACAATGGTCAGGTAATACACCTGATGCATGGACTACGATAGATAGCGGAATTGCTTTATCTCGCTCAACCAGCACAGTTAAAAGTGGCAGTAGCTCTGCTGCTGTAAATGTAACTACAGGGTCGCAAAGTAACACTGATTTACTACAACAAGTTGCTGTAGAAGCAGGTAAAACCTATAACTTTTCGGCTGATGTTTACCACACCGAAGGTAAAATTAAAGCTCGCTTGTATGTAGATGGTTATCAAGGCTATTCAAATCAAGCACAAACTAACCAATGGCAAACAGTTAGCCATAGCTATACAGCAAGTAGTGATAAAACAATTAGCGTAGGGCTTAGGTTTTATGATGTAAGTGGATTTGATGGCAGCGAAACCGTATACGTAGATAACTTTTTACCAAACGCTGATGGCAGCGCATCAACAAGCTGTACCGACAATAGCCTTACCTTAACGCTTAATACCGATAATTACGGTAGCGAAACTAGCTGGGCCGTTAATAACAATCAAGGTAGCGCTGTTGCTAACGGCAGTGGTTACGCATCAAACACTCAGTATGATGAGCAAATATGCCTAACTGATGGAACTTACACACTTGTTATTAACGACAGCTACGGCGATGGCATGTGTTGTTCAACAGGTAATGGCAGTTATGCGCTTAAGCAAGGCTCTACCACACTTGCTAGCGGTGCAAGTTTTAATAATACAGACAGCACGGCATTTACTTTAAGTAGTAGCTCTGGTGATGGCGGCGGGACCAACCCAACACCCACTGGCTACTATGGTACAGCTCAAGGGCTATCGGGCTATTCACTAAAAACTGAGCTTTATAATATTATTAAAGATTATAATGCACAGGGTTACTCGGCTATTTGGAATTTTTACGATTCATCTGCACGTGATACATACTTTGAAAACGATAACAGCATTTTAGATATGTATAGCGAAAAACCAAACGGCTCAGATAGCTACAATTATGCTGCGGTGAGCGATCAATGTGGTAACTATAGTGGAGAAGGCGGCTGTTACAACCGTGAGCATTCATTTCCTAAAAGCTGGTTTGGCGGCACTATTGAGCCAATGAACTCAGATGTGCATCATATTTACGCAACCGACGGTTATGTAAACTCAAAACGTAGTAACTTCCCATTTGGTGAAGTAGCAAGCGCTTCATTTACATCAACTAACGGAAGTAAATTAGGTTCTGCCGCAAATTCATTAAATTACTCAGGTACTGTATTTGAGCCAATTGACGAATTTAAAGGTGACTTTGCTCGCGCTTATTTTTACATGGCAACGCGCTACGAAAATGTAATAGGCACTTGGCAAACCAAAACGACCTCAAGTAATGCTGTACTTAATGGTTCAAGCAACCAAGTATTCGAGAACTGGGTTGTAGCCATGCTGCTTAACTGGCATAACAGCGATCCTGTAAGCCAAATGGAACTTGACCGTAACCAAGCAGCGTTTGAATTTCAAGGTAATCGTAACCCGTATATCGACCACCCTGAATTTGTAGAAATGATTTGGTAAAAGTTAGCAGTTAAAACAAAAGCCTTTGCAAATGCAAAGGCTTTACCTTTTAGCGTGTAATATTTTTTAAAAATATGATGGTTTAAGCTAATTATAATAAACAGTTACGATAAGTGATTTTTCAGCTCTGTTTTTCATCAACGTTAAAAGTGAATGATGAAAATCTTGAAATATCACCTCACCCCATATTCGCGAATAAACACCAAAATTTGTATTATCTTGCACGGTCGTTTTTAACGTTAAAATCGTATTGCCGCTTTTATCTTCACTTAACTCATATCCACCGTAAAGAGGTGAAAAGTATTCACCGCCTAGTTTTACGTGTTTATCGAGTGCGTCATCGGGGATAGCATCTGGGTCTATATCAAATCTATAATGCATCTGTTTATTTGGTTGCCAGTCGGTTATTACTTCTTTAAACACAACGCCTTTTTGCCAAGTACTTGTGCGAACAGCGCCTATACCGCTAGCATTCATACTTGCCTTTAATGGCTTTGGTACACCAATTAATTGAGTGAGTGAAAAAGGCACTTCCTGTGGTTTTATGTCACTCACATTAGCTAACTGCTGCCACACAACATTGATGGGCGCGTTAATAGCTATTGAATTTGTTACTTCGTATGTTTTTGATAAATGTAAAAAGTTAACTTCAATAGGTGAGAGCAATATAGGTAATAACGCGATTGATAATAAAGAACTATTCGCTTTTTTTATTTTACGTTTTCTAACAAAGCCCGCAAGTAACCCACCAATGCTGGCAAAAAACATAAAAGCAGGCAAAGCCATTGCCACACAAATGCTCCCTTCAAGCAAAGTAATTACACTTACAAATAAAAAAACAAAAATAGGCTGCCAAGCAATCGTGATCATTTGCCTTTTAGTTAATGTTTCTGTGCTTTTAAATTCAAAATGAACACGAATATAACCAATTGCAACGGGCACTAAAAACATAAATGATATAGAGACTAAGCTACCTAAATTGTAAGCATTGACTAGCTCTACAAACAGCCGCATAAATATGCCGTAAAGCGTACCAAGTAAAATACCAATTGATTTAGGGGAGTTGAGTTGCATCTCTATTCTTTATTGTTGTTATTAACAATCCGAAAGTAACAGAAGTATTATTTCACCACAAATAAAACGAAATTAACGGCTGCTACCAATAAGCTTTTCAAACAAAGCGGCTTTTACAGCCACTAAGACTAAAGGATAATAACCTGCCATTAACACTATTTCCCGCTATAAACAGTGATCAAACTCCTTGAAATAAAAACCAAGCTATTGATTTGTAATAACTTTAAATCATTTTGTGTAGTTTTATAATTTTTAACGTAAAGCTGATTGTCAGATTAACTGTATTAAAAACAACCATGCACGACCTTTTGCCTATACATCCCAGCCTAAGAGCTGATTTACCCTGCATGTTCAATATTCATTTGCTTTAACAAAAGCCGTATTTATTTGATTAAGCAACAATGTTGCAGGAGAACGCATGCAAACTACACCACCCGGTGATGCACCATCAAACACGCACAAGGATGCTCAAAGCTACGAGCAACTTCACAAGCCGAGTTCAGAGTTTAATACTCGCGACGAGTATCTCGAACATGAATTACAAATTATGCAGCCTAAGCGCTGGCGTCCTAATTTACCGTTTAGAGATTACCGATTTGAATTTGAAGACACCATTCCAGCAATGGCGGGCACTATTGGTAAAGTCGTTATGGTGGGGGCTATTGCAGCAACCTTTGCGGCGCCTCTTGGTTTAAGCGATGCATTTGTTTTAGAAAATGTACGTTACGAATTACTCATTGTTTCTATTTTTATCATCTTATTCTCAGGCTTTATTTTACCAACAGCCAACTTGGCTGGTACTCACGGCCCGCTTATTCCGTTAATTCCTATTGTTGTTGCTGCTGGCGGTCACCCTATGGCGTTTGGCTTACTCATTGGTGCCTTTGGTTTTATTTTAGCCATAACCAAGGGAGGAAGTATGCTCGCGCGCCTAACCAGTAAAGGTGTATGTGGCGGGCTGCTCATTTATTTAGGCTTTATTGGTACTATTTCGCAAGTTAAAAAGCTGTTTGCTTGGGCGGAAGCCATTGATATGGCACACATTGCATTTATTGTTATTTTAGCCACCATTTTATTGTATGCGCTATTAGAGCACTTTAAAAAACGTTGGTTAGCAGTGCCGTTAAGCTGCCTTATTGGTGGTGTGGTTGCCTTTGCCTTAGGTGCACCGTTTGAGTTTCATACTGCACCGGGTTTACCAAATATGAACCCAGCTTACTGGTGGGGTGAAAACACGGGCTGGATGCTAGGTTTACCAACACTTGAAAGCTTTGTTGTTGTACTCCCGTTTGCAGTGCTTGCCGTTGCCATGTGGTCGCCAGATTTTTTAGGTCATCAAGTATTTCAAAAAATAAGCTATCCGCAACGTACTGAAAAAGTACAAATGAATATCGACGACACCATGCTGAGCGCATCGGTTAGACAAACATTTGGCTCACTTGCCGGTGGTGCTAACTTTGCGTCCTCTTGGGGTACTTATATTGTGCCTGCCGCTATTGCTAAACGCCCTATCCCTGCTGGCGCTATTTTAACTGCATTATTTTGTATTATTGCTGGTTTATGGGGTTACCCTATGGATTTAGCAATTTGGCAGCCTGTATTGTGTGTAGCGCTTATTGTTGGGGTGTTTATCCCGCTACTTGAAGCTGGCATGGAAATGACGCGCGAAGGTAAAACGACGCAATCCGCCGCTATTGTGGTGTTTGCTTCGACCTTGGTTAATCCTGCTTTTGGTTGGTCACTTACTATGTTACTTGATAACTTAGGGCTGATTGGCTGTAAAGAGCGCAGCGCTGAGCTAACTAAAATGAGCCGCTGGGTGATTCCACTTATTATGTTTGTGTTACTTACCACTGTAATGGCAATTGTAGGCATGTTACCCGGTATACCTGCGTTAATGGCTGACTTTAGGCATTAACCTTTAGCTATTACATCTCATATTTACCCACAAAAAAGCACGGCAATTGCCGTGCTTTTTAATACGTGATTTTTAATACACACGGTTAAGCAATTACTGCCAAGAACGCTCAGTCGCTAGTTGTTTTTCAAACGCATCAATTTGTGGGTTTAGCGTTTCGGTTACACCAATAAAGTCTAAACCACTTAACAAACGTTCTTTTACCTCTTTACTAATATCAAAACTAATTGGTGCAAACTTACTGCTTGTTAGTGTTTGATTTTCAAGGTCGATTTCAATGTTAATATCGTCGTGCTGCTCGCTAAGTACAAACAGTTGCTCAAGCGTGTCGGCAGGTAACGCTATGGCTAACATTTGGTTGTTACCACAGTTATTAAAGAAAATATCTGCAAAGCTTTCAGCTAAAATAACTTCAAAGCCATATTGCTTCAGCGCCCATGGCGCGTGCTCACGAGATGAGCCACAACCAAAGTTGTCGCGCGTTAATAATATTTGCGCGCCTTGGTAGCATGGGCGGTTTAAAATAAAGTCAGGGTTTGGCTCGTCGTTATCTAGGTAACGCCAATCATAAAACAATGCCGCATCAAAGCCTTCGCGGCTAGTTGATGTTAAAAACTGCTTAGGGATAATTTGGTCAGTATCTACATTGTTTTTATCAAGTGGGGCCATTAAGCCACTAAAAAATACGCTCATTAGGCTTCTCCTCTAATATCAACAAAGTGACCATGTATTGCAGCGGCTGCCGCCATTGCGGGACTAACTAAATGGGTACGCCCACCACGACCTTGGCGACCCTCAAAGTTACGGTTAGAAGTAGATGCACAACGCTTGCCTGCTCCTAGGCGGTCATCGTTCATCGCTAAACACATAGAACAACCCGGTTCGCGCCATTCAAAGCCAGCGGCTTTAAAAATATCAGCTAAGCCTTCGTCTTCGGCTTGTTTTTTAACTAAGCCAGAGCCCGGTACAATTAACGCCTCTATGCCGGCTACAACCTGTTTGCCTTCTACAATTTTTGCAGCAGCGCGCAAGTCTTCAATGCGGCTATTTGTACATGAGCCAATAAATACCGTGTCTACTTTCGCGCTTGATAATTTATCGCCCGCTTTTAAGTCCATGTATTTAAGTGCGCTGCGAATAGCATCGGCTTTAATTAAATCTGGCTCTTTATCTGGATCGGGTATGCACTCATCAACACCAATTACTTGCTCTGGGCTTGTGCCCCAGGTAATTTGCGGTTGAATGTCGTCAGCATTTAGCTCAACAACTAAATCAAAGTGTGCGCCTTCATCTGTTTTTAATGTTTCCCAATATTCAACGGCTGCATCAAAATCTGCGCCTTTTGGTGCAAACGGACGACCTTTTAAGTAATCATAAGTAATTTGGTCAGATGCAATTAAACCCGCTTTTGCACCCATTTCTATGCTCATATTACATAGCGTCATACGGGCTTCCATTGAAAGCGCTTCAATGCCTGCACCACAAAACTCTGCTACATAACCTGTGCCACCAGCGGTACCTAACTTGCCAATTACCGCCATAATTAAATCTTTAGCCGTAACCGTTGGACGCAATACACCGTTAATTTGAATTTTTAACGATTTCGCCTTTTTTTGCTGTAGCGTTTGCGTTGCTAATACGTGCTCAACCTCAGACGTACCAATACCATGCGCTAATGCGCCAAACGCACCATGTGTAGAAGTATGGCTATCGCCACATACAATGGTTGTGCCTGGCAAAGTAATGCCTTGCTCTGGGCCCATTACATGGACAATGCCTTGGTTAATTGAGTTTAAATCGTAAAGTACAATACCAAACTCTTTACAGTTTTTATCAAGCGCCATTAATTGGTTTTTAGATACTTCGCTTGCGGCATCAAGTGATCGGCTTTTAGTCGATACGTTATGATCCATCGTTGCAAAGGTTTTTTCTGGGCAACGTACAGTACGGTTTTTTTCACGTAGACCTGCAAAAGCCTGCGGAGAAGTCACCTCGTGCACTAAATGGCGGTCAATATAAAGTAAGTCGGTTTGCTCGTTTATGCTGGCAACGGTGTGTGCTTGCCAAATTTTTTCGTATAACGTTTGGGCCACTTGCTAATTCCCTAATCTGTTTGAGTTGCAGCATAACGGTGCTGCAACTTTACTATGTTATTAAATGCGTGAAACGATGGCTGCTGCTACATCGCTTGTGCTGTAACCTGCATTTGGATATATATCTGGAGTGCCAACGCCTGCTTCTACGGCTTCTGCTACTGCTTTTTCAATCGTGCGAGCCGCTTCGTCTTGCCCTAGCGAGTAACGTAACATTAATGCGGCACTTAAAATTTGTGCTATTGGATTTGCAACGCCTTTACCTGCAATGTCTGGCGCTGAGCCGCCTGCTGGCTCGTACAATCCAAAACCCGATTGATTCAAGCTTGCCGATGGTAATAAGCCCATTGAGCCTGTGATCATAGCGCACTCATCTGACAAAATATCACCAAATAAGTTATCGCAAAGTAGTACGTCAAACTGGCTAGGCTGTTTAACTAACTGCATAGCCGCGTTATCTACGTAAATGTAATCTAAGCTTACTTCTGGGTAGTCTTTACTAACTTCAGTTACTACTTCGCGCCATAATACGCTTGATGCTAATACATTGGCTTTATCAACAGAGGTAACGTGGTTACTACGTAGTTTTGCCGCTTCAAAAGCAAAGCGTGCAATACGTTCGATTTCTTTTCGTGAGTATGTTTGCGTATCAAATGCAAACTCTTCTGCGCCTTCACCACTGCGACCTTTTTCACCAAAATAAATGCCGCCAGTTAGTTCGCGCACGCACAAAATATCAAAACCTTTTTCACTAATATCAGCGCGAAGTGGCGACGCTGCACTTAATGCAGGTAATAACTGTGCAGGGCGTAAATTACAAAACAAACCAAAGTGCTTACGAAGCGGCAATAACGATGCGCGCTCAGGCTGCTCGTTTGGTGGTAAGTTTTCCCATTTAGGACCGCCTACCGAACCAAATAAAATAGCGTCTGAGTTTTCACATGCAGTAAGCGTGCTCTCTGGTAATGCTTCACCAAATTCATCAATGGCTGCGCCACCAATAGCATGATGCTGACGGTTTAGGGTAAAACCAAACTTATTGCTCACAGCATCAAGTACTTGCTCTGCTGCTGCCATTACTTCTGGACCAATACCGTCGCCAGCTAATACTGCAACGCTGTAGTTTGTTTTACTCATCCTGCTTTCCTTTGTTGTTTTAAATCAGACACTTTTTGTGCACGATAAATTAAGTTATAAACACGGATCATGGCGCGTACCGACGCTTCAACCACATCCGCTGCAATGCCCGCACCGTGGTAAGGTCGGCCATCGTATTTAGCTATAATATTTACTTGGCCTAATGAGCTTGCACCTTGGCCTGTTGCTTCTAAGTTATATTCAATCATTTCAACGCTCATACCGGTTAAACGCTCAATAGCTGCAAACGAGGCTTCAACTGGACCATTACCTGTCGCCGCTTCTTGTTTAGCTTCGCCATCAATACGCATTCCAATGGTAGAGCTTGCTACTGATTGTGAGTTAGAGGCTGAGTTAACAAATTCTAATTGGTATTTTTCGTCTTTGTCGTTAATTTGATTAAAGTAAATCATCGCCTCAAGGTCGTAATCGTATACGGTGCCTTTTTGGTCAGCCAACTCAATAAAGCTTTTGTATAAGCCATCCATATCGTAATCAGATTTTTGATAGCCTAACTCTTCTAGGCGATGCTCAATAACATGACGACCCGAACGCGAAGTCATATTTAATTGGTTACTTGGCACACCAACGCTTTCTGGCGACATAATCTCATACGTATTTTGCGCTTTTAATACACCGTCTTGGTGAATGCCAGAACTATGCGCAAAGGCGTTTTCGCCAACAATCGCTTTATTTGGTTGTACTGGCATATTACAAATTTTAGCCACTTGACGAGATGCGCGGTAAATTTCTTCACTTTTAATATCGGTGTATACTTTTAAGTGGTCGTGGCGCATTTTCATGATCATCGCCACTTCTTCAAGCGAGCAGTTACCAGCACGCTCACCAATGCCATTAATAGTACACTCAATTTGGCGCGCACCGGCTTGCACTGCGGCTACCGAGTTTGCTACTGCTAAACCTAAATCATTGTGGCAATGCACGCTTAAGCGCGCTTTATCAATATTTGGCACGTTATTCATTAAATGGCGGATCATCGCGGCGTATTCGTCTGGCGTTACAAAACCAACGGTGTCTGGCAAGTTAATAGTTGAAGCTCCGGCATTAATTGCCTGCTCAACAATTTTACATAAATCCCAGTGCGGCGTACGACCGGCATCTTCACACGAAAACTCAACATCATCAGTATAGTTACGTGCCAATTTAATTGATTTAACAGCCATGGCCGTTGCATCGTCTAGGCTCATACGTAATTTATGTTCAAGGTGCAAAGGGCTTGTAGCAATAAAAGTATGAATACGGCTTTGCTGAGCTGTGCGAAGAGCTTCGCCACAGGCTTCAATGTCTTTAGCAACTGAGCGTGCTAAACCACAAATAATAGGACCTTTTACTTCGGTTGCAATACGTTGCACCGAGCGAAAATCAGCAGGGCTCGAAACCGGAAAGCCTACTTCCATCACATCCACATTCAAGCGGCTAATTGTATGTGCTAATTGAATTTTATCATCTTCAGTAAGGCTTGCTTTAAGTGCCTGTTCGCCATCACGTAAGGTGGTATCAAAAATCCATACTTTATCTTGCTCTTGCATAACTGCCCCTCATTCCTATGTTACCCAAATTTCAATTAATCCCAGCCGCGAGATAAAAAAAACCCCGCAATTGCGGGGTTTTTTAGTGTTCAACTCGATGCAAACACACTAATCCCCGCTTACTTGCCATAGCAGTAAGAGGTTAAGTTTTAGTGTAATTAAACGAATAATATGCATCTTGTTTTCTTATGTGTGTGTTCAGTGAAGCCTATTTTTAACATTACAAAGCCATGGAAGCAAGCATAAAAATTCCACAAAACACCTTTAAAACATAATCATAAAGAAAATAAAAACCAATAAACCTTAAATAACAAGATTAAAAATACCAAACACGCTTCTTGCCACCATAATCAAATCGGCTTTAAAGTGATCTCCGATTAGATAAGTTTTATTATTTTTATCTGGGCTTATAAAGTAATCCCATGTTTAATAATTAAAAAGTGCCATTACTCACTTTATCGACAAAATAGTCAAAGTGATTTGAGCTATATTGAGCCTACTTGCATATCAATAGAATCGATTCATTCTGTTCAAAGTATTCTGTTAATAAGTAAACTATTGGGCTTGCAGATCCTTTGCTTAGTTCATGCATATTAACTTCCTTGCATTGCCGAATTAGTAATTGCTATAGGGTATATTGAGCCCATACCCCAAATATTATTCTCTTTTTCTAATGCTTCTGATTGTTCGCCTGTCACTATGTTTATTATTCTTATAATACGCTCGGAAAGGAACCACCCTTTCTCATTACGCTCAGGCAAATTGCGATTGGTATATTCCAGCTGATAATCTTCTTTATCAGAGAAAATAACGCCATTACCTTCTCCTATTTCTGAGTTCTTTATTTCCGGGTTAGCAATATTCACCCAATGAAAATGTGCTTTTGGCCTTGAATGAGTCATAAATGCTAAATACTTCCCATCAGGTGAAATACGGTGGTTTTTCATCTCCCACGCTTTCGGAAAACCAAAATTAACTTTGCGTACTATTTCACCATTAAACTTATGTATCCAAAAGCCATCGTGCTTTATCGCTAAAAACTCTTTATCACCAGGCAGTAAAAAAGCAGCGCCGCTATGATGAATTTGCGGTCGAGAGATGAGTTCCCCTGTTGGTACATGGTAATTAAAGTGTTTGCCATCTGAGTAAAAAATGACGTTTTCACTGTCTGAGGTCCAGTTAAACCAAGGGTAGCCACCCCCGCCTGACATAGTAATTAGCTTTTTCTCTTTGGTGTCGTATAACTGGCGAGTCGCTCGGTCATTTATATAACCCGAAATAGCAATATAACGGTTATCTGGTGAGCGTGCTGGTGGATGCAATCCCGCAGGCTCCAGTTGGGTAAAAATTTCTTCTGGAATAATACGGCGCCTGTCTGAGCCATCTAACCGTGATGACCACAGCGTGCGTACTTCACTGTATTTATATTTATTCCAAAACATTAGCCGCGGGGTTGAAAATGTATCTGCATCGCCATACACCTCTTCACGTATTTCTAGTGGCCACTCTGGATGGTTTTTATGCTCTTTAGCCCATGGGTATTTAGCAACATCAACTTCTACTTGTGGTGAACTTTGCGATGAGGGCTCTGAGCAACCGCTTAGCAATAAGCTAAAACAAACGCAGAGGGCGCAAAGCACGCTGTGATTTTTTATAAACGTCATTATCAAAATCCTTTTTGGCTTTTATTTAGAGAAAGGCATGTATGGTTACAACCCCTGCGCTGCTACATTTGTAATCGCTATTGGACCTAAAGTATCAAGACCCCAAATACCCATTTCCTTTACGCGTGTGATTTTTTTTTCACCTGTTAAAATATTCGTTTTAGTCATAATACTGTATATGTCAGGCACTTCATCCCGACTAGTTGGCCTTTTAAAATCGTTATAGCCAAATTTGAGGGTAACGTCTTTATCAAGTGAAAAAATTACATTGCTGCCCATACCTTTCTCTGAATGCTCTATTTCAGGATTGGCAATATTCACCCAATGAAAATGCGCTTTTGGTCTAATATGAGTCATAAACGCTAAGTATTTTCCATCCGGTGAGATACGGTGGTCCAGCATCTCCCATTTCCTCGGAAAACCAAAGTTCACTTTACGCACTACTTCACCATTAAACTTATGTATCCAAAAGCCATCGTGCTTTACAGCTAAAAACTCTTTATCACCTGGGAGTAAAAAAGCAGCGCCACTGTGGTGAATTTGCGGCCGAGAGGTTAGTTCCCCTGTTGGTACATTGTAGTTAAAATTTTTACCATCTGAGTAAAAAATGACGTTTTCACTGTCTGAGGTCCAGTTAAACCAAGGGTAGCCGCCCCCGCTTGACATGGTAATGAGTTTTTTCTCTTTGGTATCGTATAACTGGCGAGTCGCTCGGTCATTTATATAGCCCGAAATAGCAATATAACGGTTATCTGGTGAGCGTGCTGGTGCATGAATACTAATAGATTCAAGCTTTTGAAATACCTCTTCTGGAATAATACGGCGCCTGTCTGAGCCATCTAACCGTGATGACCACAGCGTGCGCACTGCACTGTATTTATATTTATTCCAAAACATTAACCGCGGGGTTGAAAATGTATCTGCATCACCATACACCTCTTCGCGTATTTCAAGTGGCCACTCTGGATGGTTTTTGTGCTCTTTAACCCATGGGTATTTAGAAACGTCAACGGCTGTTGTGTTTTTTGTACTTTGCGATGATGGCTCTGAGCAACCGCTTAGCAATAAGCTAAAACAAACGCAGAGGACGCAAAGCACGCTGTGATTTTTTAAAAACGTCATTATTAAAATCCTTTTAAGCAGTTAAAGTACTGAGCCAATCTGCATACTATGCCCATACCCTAATAAATAAAAAGCTCATATTCATGAGCTTTTTATTCTTGCTATAATTGCGCTGTTGCGCTCAGTTATGTTAGTGGTGACTACTTAAATTACGAATAAATTTATTCGCTTTTAAAAGCTCCTAGCGGCCTTACTTTCTTCTTTGTAGCATCTTCAACAAACCACTGTTTCACTTCATCTTCAGTCAACCCTTCCTCTGACAAGCGCTTATATAGGTCTTTTTGTGATGGGGTTGAATGATCGCTATTTAGCTCAGCGGCTAATTCTTTTAAATCAGCTTCTGGTAATGTTTTACCCCAAGGTAAATTGCTATTTGTAGGGTTCGGTAGTGGTAACTTTAACTGCAAGCCATGGTTGCTAATTTTATCAGTCATCGAACCGATATCATTAAAATTAAAGCCCGAATTTCCCGCCGAGTTAAAGCTAGCAATACCTAGCTCCATCGTATATTGCCTGTCCTCTTTGTCAGTAAACATATCACTAAATTGGCTTGTAAATATGTCTCCAAAAGGCCTTAAGCCGTTTACTTCAACACGCTTTGGCGACTCATATTTCAAACTAAAATTTGCCGCAAAAACAAAAACCTGCTCTTCACCGGCAAATGCTTCAGCGTCTTTATTATGCCAATTAAGCAGCGCTCGAGCCTGTTTACCTTTTTCGTTATAAGGGCCTGCGTTATTCAATAATTCAATTAACTCTTCATACTCTGGGCCTACCTGCTCATCAATTTGGCACTGGTTGTCATACCACTTATCCTCAAATTGATAGTCATCGTCATGCCACGTATCCACCATTTTATTTAAAATACGCTCTGTTTTATAACCTTTATTTGCATTACGTGTAGCTTTGCCTAAATAGCAAAGTTTTGACTTATACTTCGGGCCTTGATCATTAATACCAATAGTTTGCTGCAGTATTAAATCACATGGCACACTACGCCAATCTAAACCAATGAGTTTTTTTGTATAATTATCAGACTCTAGCTCTGTACAGGTGGCTACAACCATAATATCGACTTGGGTATTCCAATCAAAGTCATCAAATATTATGTCATCGCCAAACTGGCGTACTTTAAACCCTAAACTTTGTGCGGCAGCAAATTCACTCTCAAATAAACGAATAAATTGCCCTTGCCTTTGTATTTTACTGGTTATTAAATAAGGTTTACCCTCACCACCAAAGCGCACCAAAATTCTAATGCTTTTTTCCCCAGCAAAAAGCTCTGGATATACAAAGCTTGAGCTACTACTCGTTAAAAAATCTTTTATTAATAGTGACTCTTCATTACCACCGTTACGCTTTGTATTTAAATCAACATAAAACTCATTCGCCACAAACTTATTTTTTATGCCTAAGGCATAGAGGACCTCAGCAGTGTCAGACTCAAAAATCATCTCATCACTATTATCTTTACGCTCCCCCATTAGTGGCAATACAACTTCACGGCTACTGCCAACTTGCGCACCAATGAAATAACGCATATCAGAGAAATTGTCATCTTGATAATATTCAACTGCAGAGTCGTTTATAATCGAGTA
The DNA here is from genome assembly GCF_015864715.1 of Pseudoalteromonas sp. NZS71. Classification (NCBI taxonomy): domain Bacteria; kingdom Pseudomonadati; phylum Pseudomonadota; class Gammaproteobacteria; order Alteromonadales; family Pseudoalteromonadaceae; genus Pseudoalteromonas; species Pseudoalteromonas sp. NZS71. Next base: position 144,213 of record NZ_JADYWS010000007.1, read on the forward strand.
AAAAGCTTCTTCGTGCACCATAGGCTTGGTACCTAAATACGTTTTTGGCCCCAACTGAAAAAATGGTGTAAATACACAACCAAACTTTCCGGCAAAGTGCTTTTCATTATTTAATAGCTCAGACTCTACAAGCGGCCTTACTAGCTCTTTATAAGCAAGCTCGTTATTTACGCCATCACAGCGCGTTACTTTCAAGGTAATAGGGGCAATACCGGTCATCGTATCGTTAAACACAACGAGAACACGAATCGGGGTGAATGGCGTTAGCCGCTTTAGTTTATTGGCAATAATTGGCAACCATTTTTTTGAAGTCTGGTCTTGATAATATATAGCGCTGTGATGATAGCTCGCCTCACCATAGTCAGAAAATACTGGTTCAAATGTGTTTGCAAAGCTTTCGAGGTATTTATTGCCTTCTTTTTCTTGCGTAGCAAATGTGTGAATGGGGAAGTAATTTTGAAATTCAGCCGTAATATAATTATGCTCACGCGCTACTGTCGGCACCGTCATCATATAAAAACCATACGGGTTAGATTGCGATTGCAAATAAAGCGTGTTTTCAGGATCTGTAACTACGGCTTTACGTGTCGCTTTATCTAGCAAGCTGTAGTTATCACTAAAGCCGTAAAGTGCTTTTTTATCACCATTTTTACTTTGCTTTTGATTGGTAATGCTATCAATTAAAAATACCCAAAATGTATCCATCCTAATTGATGCACCGGGCAAATTAGGCAGTGCCCAGCTATCACCTAATAAAAAGTTTTCTATGTATTGTTTTACTTTATAGCGTTCTAAATTTGAATAATATTGGCTTTTATCACCTTCACGCTGAGCCCTTAGTAGCAATCCCATAAGGCCCGATATTGCCTCTGAGCGCAGCCTAAATTGAGCTGCCCATTGTGTACTTTGCTGCGTTTTTCCGTCTTTATTATATTCACTTAATAGCTCATGCATCATACCTTGATTAGCTGCACACTCCTGGCCTAGGCGTTTATCTCGCTGAATTTCTGCGTAGAATTGTTTACAGGCGTTATCGAGGAGTGCTTCATCCATTAAATTCGCAGCCGACGTAGCAATAGCGCCACCCGCTTTTATTACCGCTACTGCCGCGGCAATGGGAGCTGTTATTGGGATAAATGCCATAACACCCAGAGCAATGTTAATCATTTGCCACGCCATATCGTCGCCTGTTTCATCTACTTTTATATCATTGGCTACGGTTAAATTACGAAAGCGCTCTAAACTGTCCATACCTTCACGAGATGGGCAAACATTTATTTGGCTAATAGCATACGCCGCAATATGTACACGGCGGTTTTGTGCTCGGCTTGCCTCATCTTTATTATTTATAAGTGGTTGAGCATAACCCAGCCCAAGCACTTCAATACGCGCTTCATCAATGCCTGCTTGGGTCACTAAAATGTGCTTAACAGCCTCTGCTCGTCGCTCAGATAACGCAATATTATAATCGTAATTACCTATATCGCAGGTGTGGCCTGCCACGGTTACTTTAAGGTTCTCATTTTGCTTAAGCGCTTTTATAACGGCCTCGCTTTGCTGCAAAATAGTATTGCGGTAATCATCGGTTACTTGCTCGCTATTAAGCGAAAACGTTCCTTCAATTACGACATCTTTTACAATTTCTTTGGCACTTAAATGCTCAAAGTAATCGTTAGCAACCGTTTTATAGTGCCGTTTAGCTTGCGCTAAATTAGGGATATTTGTACCAAATTGCTGCAACGTAGTTTGCCCAAGTGCTGCAATATTTGTGGTTAAGTCAGCTATATTGAGTGCATTACCTGCTGCATCCATTGCCACCTTAGGAATGCCGAGCTTTTTACCTAAACTTTTATTATAGCTTTCCATTGCTGCTGGAGTGTTAGCTGGTAAGCGCCACAAATTTTCTGCAAGTGCTTGCCGCCAAGCATCGGTTGTAAAGGCTGCGCGAGCTTCACGTAGCTTTTTCCAAGCATCCTGCCCATCTTGCATAGCAAACACGGAATCTAGCGTTGCTTGAATAGTTTTATCTTCTGTTTCGTTTAAATGAGTATGTATTGCTTTAGCAATTTTACTCCCTAAAACAAACTTACCATTAGTGGTAAAATTACCGTTACTGGCACTGGCTGTTATATCGGTATTTATTAACCCTGCGGCTAATTGTGCACGGCCTTTAGCCACCGCCCATCCATGGCAAAAGCTCTCAAAGCCGCTGGCTATTTTTATTGGTTCATCACTAACTTTTGCGCGACCAACCTCTTTACCGTTTTCATCTTTAATACTAATATTTTTAGGGTCATAGGTAGCATGCTCGGTTTTTAAATCTTTTGCATAACTTATTAAGTGGCTATAAAAGCGAGGAAATTGCTTTATTATTGCCTCTTCAACCGAAAGCGGATCGCAGTTAATTACATCAAACTCACCTGCCTCATTTTTTATATCAAAGTGGATCATTTCGGCAAGTTCATAGTAATAATGTGTGCCGTCAAATTTAATAGATTTAGTACACCAGCTTGCAATATTGGCCTCATAGGTATTCCGCTGAAGCCTTATTTTTACTCTATACAACCCTTTGGGTAGTATCTTGTTAGTACCGGTTATCACCGCTAAGTTAGTTTCAGTGACGAAAGTAGCTGGTATATCTCTACCTATAGGCGACGACAAAACAATATTTTCACCCGGAGAAAGAAGCGGGATGTTTGGGTTAATACTTAATACAACAGCCCTCGTTTTTGCCAACACATACGCTTGAATACTCTTTACGTTTTTTTGAATTATTTCCCTTTCATACCACTTATTGTAAGTGTCGTCTTCGCTATTTTCTGTAGGCTGTTTTAAATTGGTAATAGGGATTGTTTGTAACTCTAATAACGGTGTATTTGAGCTACTGTAATTTTTTAAATTATCAACAAATTCTTTAGCCCATCCTCTAGGGTTATTATTGGCAATGAGGCCAATGGACTCCATTGGCGGAATAATAATAGGCCGTTGATTATTAGCCATGTAGGCATGAAACGGCTGACGTACTTCTAATGAGTCACTATTTATTGTCGATAAAATACCGGCTTTATTCGTTTTTAACACAATAGGCTTTTTTGTATTATAAGTGGCTGACTTTGGCTGTTCAGCAATAACAATTCGGTTTGCTACCGGCGTTAATTTGCCAATCGGTTTATTATGTTTAACATATCCAGTTAGTAAATAAACCAATGGGCTTGCAGATCCTTTGCTAATATCATGCATAATTAGTTACTCTGTGCTTTTTGGTTGGTAATAGCGATAGGTGCTAAAACGTTAAGGCCCCAAATATTCATTTCTTTAGTACGCGTAATACGTTTCTCTCTCGTTAAAATATTGGCTCTAGTGATAATGCTATAAGTAACAGGTCTACCAAGCTCATCAACCTCGCCCATCGGGTTAAAACCAAATTTAAGCGTGACATTTTCGTCCAATGAAAATATCACTCCACCACCCTCCCCTTTTTCTGAGTGCTCTATTTCAGGGTTTGCAATATTCACCCAGTGGAAGTGAAAATCTTCTCTACCATACGTCATAAACGCTAAATACTTGCCGTCTGGTGAAATACGGTGGTTTTTCATTTCCCATGCTCTCGGAAAACCAAAGTTCACTTTACGCACTACTTCACCATTAAACTTATGTATCCAAAAGCCATCGTGCTTTACCGCTAAAAACTCTTTATCACCAGGCAGTAAAAAAGCAGCGCCACTGTGGTGAATTTGCGGTCGAGAGGTGAGTTCCCCTGTAGGTACATGGTAATTAAAGTTTTTGCCATCTGAGTAAAAAATGACGTTTTCACTGTCTGAGGTCCAATTAAACCACGGGTAGCCGCCACCGCTTGACATGGTGATTAGCTTTTTCTCTTTAGTATCGTATAACTGGCGAGTCGCTCGGTCATTTATATAGCCCGAAATAGCAATATAGCGGTTATCTGGTGAGCGTGCTGGTGCATGTATACTAATAGATTCAAGCTTTTGAAATACCTCTTCTGGAATAATACGGCGCCTGTCTGAACCATCTAACCGTGATGACCACAGTGTGCGCACTTCACTGCCTTTATATTTATTCCAAAACATTAACCGCGGGGTTGAAAATGTATCTGCATCTCCGTACACCTCTTCGCGTATTTCGAGTGGCCACTCTGGGTGGTTTTTGTGCTCTTTAGCCCATGGGTATTTAGCAACATCAACCTCTGCTTGTGGTGAACTTTGCGATGAGGGCTCTGAGCAACCGCTTAGCAGTAAGCTAAAACAAACGCTGAGAGCGCAAAGCATGCTGTGATTTTTTAAAAATGTCATTAAAACTATCCTTTTACTACATGCACTTATTTACGAGGTAATATAAATAAGTGCATTCATTAAAACTTGTGTTATTAAAATAAAGTGCTTGCACTTACTCTTCTACTATTTCTGCCATTAAAACGGTTTCTGGCGTTTGGTCGTGAAGCTCACTGAATGGGACATTGTCGAAAATATAATAAGCTGGCTGACCATCATTTGGGTCTTGCATTAAATCAAAATTGCCACTTTGAGGGATATCAGTAAATTTTATTTTTACCCAGGTAGAATCGAGCCTTACACTGGCTATAGACTGTACCTGTTGCCAGCTATGTTGTTTATTTATAAGTATAAGCTGCTCTTTATCGTACTTTGGCGTATTTGGATCAACCTGATACATAAATACAAAAGCAGGCTTAACCAGAGTTAACGGGTTTATGTTATTTACTACCATTGCCATACTGTGCGAGGCACTCATACTAACTCCCAAATACTTGTTGTAGTTTTGCTTTGGTTTTAGGGCCTGGTATGCCGTCTATGTCGAGATCGTGCTCGTACTGAAATTCCTTTACACCAATGCGAGTTTTTTTACCCATAACACCATCAACCGTACCACAATCAAACCCAAGCATATTGCACCGGCCTTGCACACCTGAAAGCGTGTCTATTGGATCTAGATTGCCTATTTGCACGTTAAAGCTTTTAGTTGGTGTGGTATCGCCTTCATTTAGGTATAAATCGACTGTGCCGGTTAGGGCGTCGTTACTATTAAGCTCTACTTCGATAAGCCCATCACTTTGCAATACGGTATCTATTGTTTGGTTACCAATATTAAGTACTACGCGTTTACCGACTACGTCATCGCCGTCGTCGTACGATACTTGCAGACGAAAGTACTCTTTTTCGTTTTGTACAACAAAGCTGTTAATACTGTTGGTGCGCAGCGGTATAAACTTTTCTTTTTTAGGCGGAATCGTAATTTTATCGCCCGGGTAAATTAAGTTTGGGTCTGGGCGTAGGGCTTTAAACTCTGCATTGCTTGGGTGGTTGTAAAGCGCTTTAGATGTTTGGTAGCCGTATTGCTTTGCTATGCGCAATAGCGTTTCACCTTGAGCTACAGTGTGTTGTTGGGTCATTGTGTATCCTTAAACTTTGCCTACAGACCAATCTTCGCTGTCGAGTTCAAAAAAGCTGACTTTAGCGTTTTCAAAGTCGGGGCCTGATACGTTGGCATAACCGTTTTGATCAAGTTGCCCGGTAATAATGTGGCCGTTGCGTAGGCGTATTTTGTAGCCCATATTAGCTTGTGGTTCGCCAGCTTCGTCGAGTAGTTCTATTTCGTAGGCTAAAGTGGGTTGTTCAACAGTAAATGTGGTGGTGTCGGTTGCGCCACTGGCCGTTACCGTAACATTATAAAGACCCGGTTTTACCTCAGCGTAGTGCTGCCAAAACGAGACTTCGTCTGGGCGTTTTTTTTCTAGTTGTAGTGTTATTTGACCACTTGTTGGCCCTTGCCACTGAATAACTACACTGCGACTGTTACTGCATGAGCCTTCTATATTGAGTTTCCAACCACTGGGTACTGTTAAGCTTGTGCCTGCTTTAGCAGGTTTTCGCTCGCTATAGCCTAAGTTGTAATCGTAAATTAAATTGGCATTTTTATAGCCGGTATATTGCTGTGCGAGTTGCTCTACGGTTTCGGCGGCGCTAAGTACATGGGTTGTAAAATTTTGCCTAACAGTGTGAGACGCTTTTAGTAGCATTGTGCTGTTTAGCTCTGGCTTATAAATACGTACAGCGGGCGCATGCTGTTGTATAGGTTGCGCTGCTTTTTTAGGTTTTTGGTTATAACTTTGCTGATTTATAAATTGCGGACTATTTTGCGCAGCTGATTGGCTGTTTATAAATGCAGAAGTGCTTGGCGTCATTACTGTGTTATTTATAAAAGTATTGTTTTGCAACGCTGTTTGCGATGATGTAATTGAACCATTATTAACCGCGCCCGAGTACTTTGTTGGTGCTTGAGTTTGTTTTGGGTAAACAGCTAGGCGTGTACTAGCTTGCTTAAACAGAGAATATGGTACCTTTTTCCACTCTTTGTCTTTAGCCCAATATTGGCACCGAGTGTCGTCGCGTAATCGCGCAGCTTGGTGTTTATCTAGCGCACCAAACAGGTTGTCTTGCAGTTGCCTTTGCAACACTTTAGGAAGTTTGCAAAGCTGAGCACGACTTAAATAAGAGAATGTAACCACAGGCTCTGAATTTTCAGGCTCATTATGTGGTTGTTCAAATAGTGGGGGGTAATTTAAGTTCACCGGATCCTTGGTGAGCATTTGCATCCTCGCTTTCTCTTAATAAGAGACTTATTTATTATTTAGTTACGGCTAAAAGGTATGCCGTTATTATAGTGCGTTAATATAAAGAAATAGGCACAAAAAATCTACAATGAATTTTTAAATTTGCTAACTTTGTTCAGTGTTTTCTCTTACGTAATGTCCGGCTCCACGAGTAATATAACGCAGCTGCCAAATAACGCGCTCAATCAATTCGTCGCGTTGCAATCCTTCTATATCGAGCGCTTCTGCACCCGCATTAAATACGAGCGTTACCATAGATTCCGCCTGAATATAGGCATGCATAGCGTTGCACTTAGTTTCGCTTTCTAGATAGTGAGCCAACTCTAAAATAAAATGCTTTACCTCGCGGGCTACAGCGGCTCTAAATGCTTTAGAAGTCCCAGATCGTTCTCGCAGCAACAACCTAAATTGGTTACTTGAGTTATCAATAAACTCCATAAAAGTAACCACTGAGGTATTTATAACACTGCCGCCATCGTTTGCTATTCGTCTGCGTGCTTGACGCATTAGTTGGCGAAGAGTTAAGCCCGCTTCGTCTACCATGGTTAAACCTAGCTCATCCATGTCTTTAAAATGACGATAAAAAGAAGTTGGGGCAATACCAGCTTCTCGTGCCACTTCGCGTAAACTTAAATTCGAAAAACTATGATCAGCACTCAGCTGATTAAATGCCGCTTGAATTAACGCCTGTCGTGTTTTTTGTTTCTGTTGCGCTCTAACACCCGACATCAACAGCTCCCTGAATTATTTTATATGAATATTTAGTGATATTAGCTCAATTGTACAGTCTAATACTTGACGACGAGAGTTTGAAATACTATTTTAGCTTACAGTTGTACGCTGAGATTGAGAATTATGAATAAACCACCGATTATTTGGACAAACGTCCTATTTTTTAGCCTAACCTTTTTGGCGGCTGCCACACTTGTACCTTGGTACGCCATTAGCTACGGATTTACCAGCGCGCATTGGATTGCTTTTGTTGGCTGCATGTTTTACGCAGGCTTATCAATTACTGCCGGCTACCATCGATTATGGGCACATAAAACCTATAACGCACACCCTGCAGTTGAATTTATTTTTGCGCTAGGCGGTGCTTTTGCACTACAAAACAGTGCTCTGCATTGGAGTAGCGATCACCGTATACATCACGGTCAAGTTGACGACCCAATAAAAGACCCTTACGCGGCTACCAATGGTTTTTGGTATAGCCATATCGGCTGGATGTTACGTGACTACCAAGGCGATAGCTACAACGACTATAGTAATTGTCGTGATTTACAACGAAATAAAGTCGTTATGTGGCAACATAAGCACTACTTAAAACTAGCTATTGCTATGAACGTAGGTTTGCCTCTTGCACTTGGTTTATTAGTTGGTGATGTGTGGGGTATGTTAATTCTTGCAGGTTTACTACGCTTAGTACTAAGCCAACACTTTACCTTTTTTATAAACTCAGTTGCACATATTTGGGGCTCTCGCCCATACACCGAAAAAAATACGGCACGCGATAACGGCTTTTTAGCGTTATTTACATACGGTGAGGGGTATCACAACTTCCACCATATTTTTGCAAGCGACTACCGTAACGGTATTAAATGGTTTCATTACGATCCAACAAAATGGATGATCCGCTCTTTAGCAGCTGTTGGTTTAGCTAATAAATTGAAGCGTACACCTGTTGAACGTATCGAAAAAGCAAAGGCCGAAACGCTAATGAGCAAAACGCAAACGCGTCTTGCAAAATTGCCTTTAGCACAAGATAAGATTACATTATTACAACAAGAGTACGATTTACTGCTGAAAAAACTGCAAAATTATTGTTCACTACAAAAACAAGTGTTAGAAGTTAAAAAAAATAACATGGCAAAGCAGTGTGAACGCTCAGCATTAATGGCACAATACCATGAGTTGGAAGCCGCCTGGGAAAATCAAAAACAGGCATGGCTAGCACTTAATGCGAGGTTATTAAAAGCCTCTTTTAATTAATTTAGGAGTGGCTGTGGCCAAACAACCAGAACAAAAAAAAGTACCCGTGACATACCAATATGATGCAATAATTATTGGCACGGGTCCTGGCGGTGAAGGTACCGCCATGAACCTTTCAAAAAACGACAAAAAAGTAGCGGTTATTGAACGCCAAGAATCAGTTGGTGGCGGTTGTGTACATTGGGGAACAATTCCTTCAAAAGCGCTTCGCCACTCTGTTAGCCGCTATATTGAATACAAAGCAAATCCGTTATTTAATGTTGGTGAGCGCCCTAGCCGCCTGACATTTCCTGATATTTTACGTCACGCAAGTTCTGTTATTTCTAAGCAATCTAATTTACGTAGTAGCTTTTACGATCGTAACCGCATTCATATGTTTCAAGGTGATGCGAGCTTTGTAGATAAGCACACAATTGAAGTAAAACGAAATGATGGTTCAACTGAGCGACTGACTGCTAAAACGATTGTTATAGCAACCGGCTCACGCCCTTATCGCCCACCAGAGGTAGATTTTACGCATTCTCGTATTTATGAGAGCGACACTATTTTAGGTCTTAAACACGACCCTCACCGCGTACTTATATACGGCGCTGGTGTAATTGGTTGTGAGTACGCTTCTATATTTAAAGGTTTAGGCGCTAAAGTTGATTTAGTTAATACACGCGACCGACTACTTGCTTTTATGGATGCTGAAATATCTGACGCGCTTAGCTATCACTTTTGGAACAGCGGTATTGTGATACGTCACAACGAAGAGTTTGACCGAATAGAGACCCGTGACGACTGCGTTATTATGCATTTAAAATCAGGCAAACGCGTAAAAGCTGACTGTATTTTATTTGCTAATGGCCGTACTGGTAACACTGATACATTAAACCTTGAAGCCATTGGTTTAAAAGCCGATAGCCGTGGCCAATTAAAAGTTAACGAAACATACCAAACAGAAGTTGATAACGTTTACGCTGTAGGTGATGTAATTGGCTATCCAAGCCTTGCTAGTGCTGCGTTTGACCAAGGTCGCATAGCTGCTGATGCAATTGCATGTGGTAACTGTGATGACAGACTGATTGTTGATATTCCGGCCGGTATTTATACCATCCCAGAAATGAGCTCAGTCGGTAAAACCGAGCAAGAGCTTACAGCCGCTAAAGTACCATATGAAGTTGGCCGTGCTCAGTTTAAGCATTTGGCACGTGCGCAAATTGCGGGCACTGAAGTAGGTAGTTTAAAAATATTATTCCACACTGAAACCAAAGAAGTACTTGGCGTACATTGTTTTGGCGAGCGTGCATCTGAAATTGTTCACATTGGCCAAGCCATTATGGAACAGAAAAATGGTGGCAATAATATCGACTACTTTGTAAATACCACATTTAACTACCCGACCATGGCTGAAGCCTACCGTGTTGCGGCATTAAATGGTTTAAATCGCTTATTTAAATAAGTAGTTTTAAAAGCCTTTATAAATAGGTAACAAAAAACCCGCAACTTAGCGGGTTTTTTACTTTTAAACAGTTTTAAAGTTTATTTAAGTAGCTATTACTTATGGTACTTAGCACTTAGCTCATGTACTGCATTAATGAATACACCAGCATTTTCAGGGTCTACATCTGGTGTAATACCGTGGCCTAAGTTAAACACGTGGCCATTGCCTGTACCGAAGTCTTCTAAAATAGTGCCTACTTCTTGACGAATACGCTCTGGTGTACCGTGTAACATAGATGGGTCCATATTACCTTGTAGAGCTACTTTATCACCCACACGGCGTTTAGCGTCGCTAATATTAATAGTCCAATCAAGACCAATTGCATCACAACCTGTTGCTGCAATAGCTTCAATCCATTGACCACCATTTTTAGTGAACAAAGTAACCGGTACTTTACGACCATCGTATTCACGAATTAAGCCATCTACAATTTTATGCATATATTGCAGTGAAAATTCGTTGTAATCGCGCGGGCTTAATACACCACCCCATGAGTCAAATACCATTAGCGATTGCGCGCCAGCTTTAATTTGAGCATTTAAATAATCAATAACTGAGTCAGCTAACTTATCGAGTAATAAATGAAGTGTTTGCGGCTCTGCAAACGCCATTTTTTTGATTTTACCAAATACTTTGCTGCTACCGCCTTCAACCATATAAGTTGCTAGCGTCCAAGGTGAACCAGAAAAACCAATAAGCGGTACTTCACCTTTAAGTTCACGACGAATAGTGCTTACTGCGTTCATTACGTAGCCAAGCTCGTCTGTAGGATCTAACTTTGGAATTTTTTTAACATCAGCAAGTGATGAAATAGGACGTTCAAACTTAGGGCCTTCGCCAGTTTCAAAGTAAAGACCTAAACCCATCGCATCTGGAATCGTTAAAATATCACTAAATAATATAGCGGCATCTAACGGGTAGCGACGTAATGGCTGCAGTGTTACTTCACATGCAAGCTCAGCATTACGGCACAGGCTCATAAAATCGCCCGCTTGTGCACGTGTAGCGCGATACTCTGGTAAATAGCGTCCTGCTTGGCGCATCATCCATACCGGAGTTACATCAACAGGTTGTTTTGCAAGTGCACGTAAATAACGGTCGTTTTTTAATTCGCTCATGGCGTAAATTATCCTAAGACTTGTATAAATTGTGCAAGATTGTACCACCATATTCTCCGACCCTCTATTGCTTAGGGACGAAAACAATATTCCCTAGAGGCAGATCAATATAATGGCGTGCTTTAATCCATTTTGACTATAAAACAAGCAAAAAAGAATAACATTTAAAACTTTTTATTAATATGTTTGCAACATTACAAAAACCTTGTTATTGTTTGTCCCGCGTTAACAAAAACAATAATAAAAATCTTAAAACAATAAAAATAAATGTTTTAAAATAATAACAATAAAAATCATCTCATAAAAATAAGAAAGCTTGTTATAACAAGTCACTGAAAGAAATTAGACCACCGTAACTGGTGGTTTTTTCTTGCCTAAAATAAAATCCCTCGCCTTAGATTATATAAAAAGGTACACCCCTCAAAGTAGCTCAACTTTACTTGTTGATATACTCGCAAATTAAATATATCTTGATGTACATAAACTTATTATATTCTAATTGAAAGACCAACCCAGCTAGGAGAACAGTTATGCTGACGCGTGTAGAAAAAGCTCAACAAAAATGGGGTGGTAGCCACACAGTAATTGATAAATGGCTAAACGAACGCCAAGACCTTATTGTACTTTATTGCAAAATTGCAGGTTTTACGCCGTACGAAAAACAAGATCAAGCATTGCCAGAGCCAAAACTAATTGAATCATTTTGCCAACTTTTAATGGATTACCTATCTGCGGGCCATTTTGAAGTGTATGACGATATAGCAAAAGCATGTGAAAAAAAGGGCTTACAGAGCCAAGAGCTTGCAAACTCTATTTACCCGCGTATTTCCAGTACAACCGACATAGCGTTAGATTTTAATGATAAGTACGCTGAAGTAGACAAAGAAGACTTGTTAAAGGGTTTTGATGATGACTTGTCTGTTATTGGTGAGGCATTAGAAGCACGCTTTGCACTTGAAGATGAGCTTATTGATAACTTGTTTTCTAATCACGCAAACTAATATGTTATTTACGCATATTAAAAAAGGGACCTAAGGTCCCTTTTTGCATTTACACAATAAACTTATTATTGTGCTGGTGCTTCTTCATTTTGAATTTCAAGTAATTCAACTTCAAATACAAGTGTTGAATTAGCTGGAATCTTACCTAAGTCACGGTCGCCGTAAGCAAGTTCTGAAGGAATAGTGAACTTGTACTTAGAACCCACTGACATAAGTTGTAAACCTTCAGTCCAACCAGCAATTACGCGGTTAAGAGGGAAAGTTGTAGGTTCGTTACGTGCATATGAGCTATCAAACTCAGTACCGTCTAATAAAGTACCTTTGTAGTGTACTTTAACTACATCAGTTGCTACTGGCTTTTCGCCATCGCCTTCGCTAAGTACTTCATACTGCAGGCCAGACTCAGTTACTGTAACGCCTTCTTTTTTAGCGTTGTCAGCTAGGTATTTAACACCCGCTTCTTTGCTTTTTTCAGACTCTACTTTTGCTTTTTCTTCTTGCTTAGTGCGTACTGATGTATCTAGTTCAGTTAATACTTCGCGAATTTTTTCTTCGTCAATTTTTGCATTACCAGCAAGTGCATCTTCAAAACCACGGATTAGAAGTGCTTGGTCTAGTTCAATACCAATTTCTGTTTTGTCTGCTAAGTCTTTATTTAAAAAGTTACCTACAGATGCACCAATACCGTATGCTTGTTGCTGTTCTACAGTGTCTAATTTAACTTCAGCTTGTTCTTTTTTTGTTTCTTGATTACAAGCTGTAAGCGCTAAAACTGACGCTGCAATCAATGACAATCTAATCGTCTTTTTCATTTTAAATCTCCGACACACTTTGCAGTTGTCATTTTAATGTATTATTACTAGTTAAAGATTAACGGCCCACATGATAGGCTGCTTGTTTAATGACTAAATTCCACATTGTTAGCTAAACTAAAAACATATCCAGTGATTAGACAAACAACCTAGGCATTTAACGCGTCCTAGTCTAACCTCTCAGTCACTAAGAGTTAAGGGGAAATACCTGTAATATGTCGATATTTCGTACTTTTTTAATCGTATTTAGCTGTTTTTTAGCCATCGCCTGTACCGATAAAAAACAACACGCTGTAGCAAGTTACGAACATGCTGCACAAGGTGCGTTTTCATCAACACTTTCAAACGATGGTAAATACAGTTTGATCTCCTCTATCAACCATGGGGTCGCCCTGTGGGATAATCAACAGCAGGTACTAAAATACCAATGGTTTCAGCAGCAAGATCAAGACAGTTTGGTATACGCCGTTGCTATTGCTTTTGATAACAGCGTGGCTGTTACCGCCGAAAAAACCACGTTTGCTGTGTGGGATATAGCCACAGGCAAAAATAAAGGTTATTACAAAATACAAAAAGCCAGTATTCGCGATATTGCTATTAGCAATCAAGGCCGTAGTGTTTTATACGGCCGTAGCGACGGCGTTGTCGTATTTGTAAACCTAGAAACCGGACGTCGTATTGAGTTTTTAGGTCATCAAGATAAAGTTAACACCGTTGACCTATCACCTAACGGACGCTACGCCTTAAGTGGTTCTAACGATTATGTTGCTTACTTTTGGGATACACGTACAGGGCAAGTAATTCATCGTTTTAATCACCCAACGCGTGTTACCCAAGTGACGCTCGATCCACAAGGTCGCTATGCGTTTACGGCCGATAGTATGGCACAAGCAAATGTATGGAAGCTGACTACAGGTGATCTTGTGAGTAAACTGAAGTATATTGCGCGTCAGAAAATTTTTACTGCTGTGCGTTTTAACGAACAAGGCACTTTGCTTGCAACCGGCTCACCAAATAAGCGCGTAGATTTGTGGCAAATACCAAGCGGTGAAAAAATTCAAACTTGGCAGGTTACCCCGCGCGAAGGCAGTAAGCCTAAATCGGCGGTGGTGCTAGATGTGACATTTACAGATAACGGTAAGTCGTTGTTAACCGAAAGCTCCAGCGGTATCGCAGAGCGATTTATTATACGAGAGAATAATGAACACAATTGAACATCGCTTAATGGAACTTGAAGCCAAAGTGGCTTTTCAAGACGAAACAATTGAAGTCTTAAATGATGAAATAAAAGTGCACCAGCAACTTTTAGCAAAAATGAAACGCCAAACTGAGCTGCTAGCAGAAAAAATTAAAGAGTCGCAGTCATCATCGTCTATGATGTCTGAAGCACCTGAGCCGCCTCCGCCGCATTACTAAAACCGGTAAAAATTAGGCAATAAAAAACCGGGTTAGTCGCCCGGTTTAAATACACCAATTACTTGTTCAAATTGGCGAGTAGACGCCTGAACAGCGTTATCGGGTTGCGCCATTTTATGACCACACTCAACACACTCTACTTTTTCAACATCATGTTCTCTGTATAGCATCATAGTATCCATGGCTTTGCAGTCAGGGCACGATGCACCAGCAATAAATCGCTTCTTTTGTCTCACAACATTTTTCCTGTGGTTTGAACTGCCGCTATTTTATCGTATAACTTCACTTGTTGATACGCTTGATAAGAGCATTAAGTTCTATGTTATGATAGCGCCAACTTAACAAGGGCACAGCAAAGTAACGCATTCATGATCCAAATCTCAGAAATAGAACTACTTCGTGGCGGTAAAGCCTTATTAAAAAACGCATCAGCTACGTTATTCCCAGAGCACAAAGTAGGCCTTGTTGGCGCTAATGGCTGTGGAAAATCAACGCTATTTGGTTTACTAAAATCAGAACTGCAACTAGATGCCGGTAACTGCAGCATTCCAAAAGATTGGTCTATTGCCTCTGTTAAGCAAGAGACACCTGCACTTGAAATAAGCGCGATTGATTATGTACTTCAAGGCCACCCAGAATACTACGCAATGCGCATAGCACTGCGTGAGGCCGAGAAAAACAACGATGGCGACACACAAGCCAAAGTACATATTCAGCTTGAAAACATTAAAGGCTACAGCATTGAATCAACCGCCGGTGAGCTATTACACGGCTTAGGCTTTGCCAATAACCTAATAGAAAACCCTGTCAGCTCGTTTTCGGGTGGTTGGCGTATGCGTTTAAACCTTGCCCAAGCATTAATACGCGACGCCGATTTACTATTACTCGATGAGCCAACAAATCACCTTGATTTAGATGCCGTTTATTGGCTTGAACGCTTTTTACGTGCTTATACCGGCACCCTTGTACTTATATCGCATGACCGTGAGTTTTTAGATGCGGTGGTTGACCAAATTTGGCATGTAGATAAGCAACTTATCAATGTGTACAAAGGTAACTACTCGCAGTTTGAACGCCAAAAAGCAGAGCGTTTACTACAACAACAAGCAATGTTTGATAAGCAGCAAGATCAAATTGCACACTTAGAGCAATTTATAACGCGCTTTAAAGCAAAAGCCAGTAAAGCTAAACAAGCACAAAGCCGTGTAAAAGCACTGGAACGCATGGAAAAACTAGCGCCAGCACATGCCGACTCGCCATTTAACTTTGAGTTTGCAGAGCCAAAAGCATTACCAAACCCACTAATGACAATAGATAAAGCCAAAGCGGGTTATGGTGACGTCACTATTTTAAATAATATAGAGCTAAACCTTGTACCAGGTAGCCGAATTGCTTTACTTGGTCGAAATGGCGCGGGTAAATCAACGTTAATTAAACTGCTTTCTGGTGATTTAGAGCCGCAAGCGGGCGAAGTTATTCAGCATCACGGATTAAATATTGGTTACTTTGCGCAGCATCAGCTGGAATCTCTTGATTTAAAAGCCAGTGCAATAACGCACATACAACGACTAGACCCAAAAGCCACTGAACAATCACTACGTGACTTTTTAGGCGGCTTTGCCTTCATTGGCGATAAAGCACTTGAGCCTGTAGCCCCATTTTCGGGCGGCGAAAAAGCACGTTTAGTGCTTGCCATGTTGGTATATCAAAAGCCAAACTTATTATTACTGGATGAGCCAACCAACCACCTTGATTTAGAAATGCGCCATGCACTTGTTATGGCACTACAAGGCTTTGAAGGCGCTATGGTTACCGTATCGCATGATCGCCATATGCTTAAAAATACTGCCGATGAGTTTTACTTAGTAGATGACGGCAAAGTAACTCAGTTTGGCTACGACTTAGATGCATATTATCAATGGTTACTTAACGCGAATAAAGAAGCGGTTAAAGCGCAGCAAACCGACGAGCCTAAAGCAAACCCAGGCGTTAACCGAAAAGAGCAAAAGCGCTTAGAGGCTGAATTTAGAAAAGCCACTCAGCCACTTAAAAAGCAAATTGAAAAGCTTGAAAAGCAACTCGATAAATTTACCGCCGAATTAAGTGAAGTTGAAGTGACCTTAGGTGATAACGAACTGTACAACGACGACAACAAAGCCAAGCTTAAAGAGTTATTAGCCAAGCAAGCAACCCTTACGCCTAAGCTTAACGACGTTGAAGAAGAGCTACTTATGGCACTTGAAGAAATGGAAGAAAAAGAGCAGGCATTCGCCGATGAACTTGCTCAATAGCGACCATTTTTGGCAGTTTGCGTGCACCTTGTACGCAAAGCCTGATCAACAAACAACCTTGCTGGCACTACAAAACCAGCAAGGAAAAAATGTTAATTTATGCTTATTACTGCTTTATTTAGATTCATTAAATTTAAGTGTTAATGCTCAACAACTAAATACATTAATAAACGTAATTAGTGAGTTTGATACTCACGCATTACAACCTCTGCGCGCTGCCCGTAGCTATTTAAAAGCTAATCAGAATACGATAAGTGATTACGCCACAATACGCGCAGAGTTACTAAGCACTGAGCTAAAGCTTGAAAAACAACAGCAACATATGTTGATTGAAGCAGTAAATGAGTTTGAATTAATCGAGCATGCAGCACCAAACAATATTGAGCTGTATATGAAAGCCACTTAGGCTGCTACTTTTTATACCCTCTTCTACTGCTCATTCTATTTTCTTTGTGCAAAAAACCTTTAAGTAATTTATTCACAAAGAGGTTAAGAGCCGCTTCGCTTTTAGAGGAAAAACAAACTAGATTACTTAGATAAAAATATAAATATTGAGCGATTGTTTAGCTCAGCATTTTATTACCCTGCCCTAATTTTCTTCTCTTTTTCTTCTTTTTGCGCAAAGACCTTTAAGTAATTTACTCACAAAGAGGTTAAGAGGCGCTTCGCTTTTAGAGGAAAACAAACTAAATTACTTAGATATAAATATTGAGCAGTTTGTTGCTCTACCCTCATTTACTTCTCATTCTTTTCTCTTTGTGCAAAAAATCTTTAAGTGGTTTACTCAAAAAAGTTAAAAGCGCTACGCTTTTAGATAAAGTGAAAAAACATGGATTACAATCAGCTCACTATTTCAAGCGAAAAACTCTCTTAGCTCTCAGTGGTAATAACTTAGTAGCCTTTAAAGCATGATCTAAATCAACTTAGCTTCACCCCTATATCTGCTTATGTAAATAACTTGATCTCGATCACGTTGCGACCTGCAAACACCGCCTATGATTAACCCATCAACAACGAGGGGAACAACTCATGAACGTATTCTTTAGAGACTTTTTTACAGATCCAGTTTTATTTATGTCTTTTGGGTTTTTAACCATCGTTGTTTCTTTGTGTATATTTTTTGCTTTTTTCTTTTTGAAAAAAATACATGATGCAGAAATCCCCGAACAAAATTAAGCACGACGCACTAAAGCGCCTTATTAGTTTACTAGTTAGGCGCTTTTTATTTTCTGAAGCGAAAAATTTGGTACACTAGCTTTTCGTTTAATACAAAGTGCGTAGTACAAACATGATCTCTCAGTTCAAACCAGCATGGTGGATGACCAATCGTCACGTTCAAACCATAATGCCGCGTTTTTTCCGCCCATTTCACCACACTCGCTACGAACTTGAGCAACTTGATACACCTGATGGTGACTTTATTGAGCTAGCATGGTCACTTCCACATAACGAAACCGCTCCACTTGCCGTTGTTTTACATGGCCTTGAGGGCAACATAAATAGCTTTTATGCTAAAGGCATGATGAAGGCGTTAAAAAAGCAAGGTTATGCAGTGGTGCTTATGCACTTTAGAAATTGCTCAACTGAAGTCAATCGCCTACCTCGCGCTTATCACAGCGGTGACACCGCCGATTTAGCCTTTTTTATAAATCACTTAAAGCTGCAATTTCCTGAGCGCACTATGGTCGCTGTAGGTTTTTCGTTAGGCGGTAACGTACTGGCCAAATACTTAGGTGAACAATCACAAGCATGCCCACTAAGTGCTGCAGCGGTGGTATCTGCTCCTTATGATTTGTCGTCATCAAGCGATGTTATTCGTAAAAGCTTAGGTAAAATTTACCAAAAATATCTGCTCGATCGCATGAAAAAATCAATGCAGCGAAAGCTACCACAAATTAAGCAGCAAATTTCATTAACGCCAAAACAGTTAATGAAAATTGACGATTTATTAGAGTTTGATAATCAGTTAACAGCCCCTCTGCATGGTTTTGAAAACGCACACGATTACTATCGCAAAGCCAGTGCAATGCCGTACTTAAAAGATATCGCTATACCTACACTTATTATTCATGCAAAAGACGACCCTATGCTCTCAATTAAGGCCGTACCAAGTAGGCAAGACGTAAGTGAGCATGTTACGCTGCGCATCTCTGACAAAGGCGGACACGTTGGTTTTATTAGCGGTAAAAATCCGTTTAAGCCTATATTTTGGTTAGAGAAAGCCGTGCCATGCTATTTTGGGCAACATGTTTTAGGCAACGCAAACAAAGAGCAATTATGATTATCCCTTTTGAACAACTCGATAAAGATACACTATACAACCTAATAGAAAGCTATGTGCTGCGCGAAGGCACCGATTATGGCGAAGTAGAAGCAAGCATCGAATCTAAAGTTAACCAAGTTAAGCTACAGCTTAAAAATGGCGAAGCAATGGTGTTTTTCTCAGAATTACATGAGTCAGTTACTATTATTTCTAAGGGCGAATTTAAAGCGCTGCAAAGTGAAGAGCATCAAGCAGAGGCGTTTGATTAAGGTGTAGTACTTGTAACTTTTGAATTGAACGTACACAATGGCTTTTTACCCAAAGAGCCAAAACATGATAAAACTCAGCACTCTAGTGGTAGCCATATCACTAGCTTTAACTAGCCAAGCCCAAGCAGAACCAACAATAACAGCATCTGGCAAGGCAATTAAACTCGCTAAAGACACCATTTTAATTGATACCCATATCGACGTACCTTATCGAATTCACGAAAGCTGGGTTGATGTAACTAAAGCGACAACTGATGGCGATTTTGACTACCCTCGCGCTGTAAAAGGCGGTTTAAACGCACCGTTTATGTCGATTTATATTCCTGCGCATTTGGAATTTGAAGGTAAAGGAAAAAGCTACCAGCTAGCCAATCAAATGATTGATAGTATGGAAGCCATAGCCCAGCGCGCGCCCGATAAGTTTGCTATTGCTAGCTCAAGTACTGATATAGAAGAGCAATTTAAACAAGGCAAGCTTTCTATAGCGATGGGTATGGAAAACGGCTCTCCTATTGAAGGGGATATGAAAAACCTTCAGCACTTTTACGACCGTGGCATTCGCTACATTACGCTAGCGCACTCGCAAAGCAACCATATTTCGGATTCGTCTTACGATATACGCCGTAAATGGAAAGGCTTGAGCCCATTTGGTAAAAAGCTTGTCACTGAAATGAATAATATTGGTATGCTAATCGACGTTTCGCATATTTCTGATGATGCGTTTTATCAGGTTATGGATCTATCTAAAACACCCGTAATTGCCTCACATTCATCACTTCGTAAATACACGCCTGGCTTTGAGCGTAATATGAATGACGATATGCTATTGGCACTTAAAGAAAATGGCGGCGTTATTCAAATTAACTTTGGCTCAAGCTTTGTTACCGCTAAAGCAGGCAGTTGGGGCAAGCAGTTAAAAAGCAAAAAAGAGTCCGTTAAAAAAGACGGCACTAAATTAAGCAAAGATTTTGATGCTGCATACCGTGCTAAAAACCCATACCCATTTGCAAGCCTTGAGCAAGTACTTGACCATATTGATCACGTAGTTGAGCTAATTGGTATTGATTATGTAGGTATTGGCTCTGATTATGATGGAGTTGGCGATTCATTACCTATCGGTTTAAAAGATGTATCTAGCTATCCTAATCTTGTTCAAGGTTTAATGGACAGAGATTACAGCGACAAAGATATTAAAAAGATTCTTAGCGGTAATTTATTAAGAGTTTTAAAACAAGCGCAAGAGTATGCGAAAAAGCATTAAAGCTTTTATCATATATTAGTAATTGGCTAAAAGACCAAGAGCTAACTCAATATAAGCACGGCCTAGCCGTGCTTTTTTTATATCTAAGAGCTCAGTTATTTTCAGCAACCTTTTTCCTCGGGTTTCGTAAAACTCAACCTAAGCTACGGCAATAAAGCTATACCTAGGAGCAAATCACTTTTCTTCAGGCATTAAAAAAGGCCACCTGAGTGACCTTTTTCTAACAATTAACTTTAACGTTAATTATTACGCTACGATAGTTGCTACAACACCAGCACCTACAGTACGACCACCTTCACGGATAGCAAAACGAAGACCTTCATCCATCGCGATTGGTGCGATTAGAGTTACTGTCATCTTGATGTTATCACCAGGCATTACCATTTCTACGCCATCTGGTAACTGTACGTCACCTGTTACGTCAGTTGTACGGAAGTAGAACTGTGGACGGTAACCTTTGAAGAATGGAGTATGACGACCACCTTCATCTTTCGAAAGTACGTATACTTCTGAAGTGAATGTAGTATGTGGGTTAATTGAACCAGGCTTAGCTAGTACTTGACCACGTTCAACGTCTTCACGTTTAGTACCACGTAGAAGTGCGCCGATGTTTTCGCCAGCACGACCTTCGTCTAGAAGCTTACGGAACATTTCAACACCAGTACAAGTAGAACGAGTTGTATCATTGATACCAACAATTTCTACTTCGTCATTGATGCGGATGATACCAGCTTCAACACGACCAGTTACAACAGTACCACGACCCTGGATTGAGAAAACGTCTTCGATAGGCATGATGAAAGGCTTATCGATGTCACGCTCTGGCTCTGGGATGTAAGTATCAAGTGCGTTTGCAAGCTCAACAATCTTATCTTCCCACTCTTTCTCGCCTTCTAACGCTTTAAGCGCAGAACCAGCAATTAGAGGTAAGTCATCACCTGGGAAATCGTATTCTGAAAGAAGTTCACGAACTTCCATTTCTACTAGTTCAAGTAGCTCTTCGTCATCTACCATGTCACATTTGTTCATGAACACGATGATGTAAGGAACGCCAACTTGACGAGAAAGAAGGATGTGCTCACGCGTTTGTGGCATAGGGCCATCAGTCGCAGCAACTACTAAGATCGCGCCGTCCATTTGAGCAGCACCAGTGATCATGTTTTTAACATAATCGGCGTGACCAGGACAATCTACGTGTGCGTAGTGACGTGAAGGAGTATCGTATTCAACGTGAGACGTTGAAATAGTGATACCACGTTCGCGCTCTTCTGGAGCGTTGTCGATTGATGCGAAATCTTTAGCAACACCGCCGTATACTTTTGCAAGTACGTTAGTGATTGCTGCAGTTAGTGTAGTTTTACCGTGGTCAACGTGGCCGATTGTACCAACGTTTACGTGCGGTTTTACGCGTTCAAACTTTTCTTTTGCCAT
>NZ_JADYWS010000070.1:0-1433 GCF_015864715.1 Pseudoalteromonas sp. NZS71
GCGTCCCCAAGGGGATTCGAACCCCTGTTACCGCCGTGAAAGGGCGGTGTCCTAGGCCTCTAGACGATGGGGACACAGAAAACTGCTACCCTAGGACAAAACACTAATTTTTGGTGGAGCCATGCGGGATCGAACCGCAGACCTCTTCACTGCCAGCGAAGCGCTCTCCCAGCTGAGCTATGGCCCCAACTTAATCAATACCCGTCGTGATAAACACATCGTGTATCGCTTAGTGCGGGGCGCATTCTATGCACCACCCAAAATAAAGTCAACAGTTTTTTACCTAGCTTTATTTAAATGGTTTAATTTTCAACAAACTGGCTATCAAGCGTGCTAAAAAATACAATTTGAATAAGATTCTAGCCCTACTGCTTATAATAACATCACTATATCGCAGCGAATACTTAACAACACCCTACTCCCCTATTTAATGCAACAAAATTGCATCAAAGCAAAGGTATACATTTATATGCAAATTGAACTTATCTAAAAACTACCAATTAAGGCCCCGCCAATCGCCTTAATCTTTTAAAAGTTACAATTGCTTATAATAACCAAAACTTAAATGTGGATTTGAGAGTGCCCACTGCCTTTACTTGCTTAATAACCAGCGTAACTCGTACTAAAAAACTCGATTATTGTTTGAAGAACATTTTTTAAAGAGCATTGTAGCTTCGTAATGCTATGTACAAAACTTCAGGGCGTGTTGATCTTTGGTGGGTGAATTTGCAGCAGTATGTTTGGTTTTTAGGCAAGGCAGAGCCTATGTAGTGTGGTTATTACCCATGAATAGGCGATAACGCCGCATAAAGTCCAAACATGCGCTGCCCTTTGGGTTCAATCCACAAAGGTCAACACACACTAGTTATATGTGATCTATTTAGTCTTAATCCGAAGGCTATTAGTGAAGTATGAGTATTTACGATTTGGCTAGGTTGGCTTATAAAAATAAAGTAAGTACAAAAATAGAGTTTAGAATGCTGAAAATAGCATTTGTTTTGGGAAGTTTAGATTAAATTCATTTTTAAAGGACCGCTCTATTCACTAAATAACTCGCCCTAATATTAATCCATCTTGCTCATAATCATAAAAACGACTCCAGTAAAAAAAAACAATAAGTATCGTGAAGCTAAATTTAAGATTAATAAAATACAATTCCCTACTCACTTTTAGGAGCTTATTAGGTGCTTAATTGAACTGCAATATCAAATTTGATGATAAAATAGACTTCAACCATATCCTATTGTTTATAAAACCTTCATTCAGCACATTTTTATCATTCAAGTGTTGACACATTTCCAACTCTATCTATAATAGCGCCCCACAACAACGCAGCAATGCAATGTTGTTTAGATGTGGGTGATTAGCTCAGTTGGGAGAGCATCGCCCTTACAAGGCGAGGGTCACTGGTTCAAGTCCAGTATCACCCACCA
>NZ_JADYWS010000071.1:0-1429 GCF_015864715.1 Pseudoalteromonas sp. NZS71
TAATGCCAGTCAGTTAACAGCTGACTGGCTTTTTTTATTGGGGTATTTACTGGGTTTTGGTTTCACACACCTCGGATACGCCCGCTCCCGTTTTATCGGCAATATGTGATGTTCAACTTGAGCTTGTAATTGCTCTATTGATTTAGGTATCCGTCCTGCATTTTCTATAAACATTGTATGAATAAGGTTAATAATACTAATAGCACACGTCGTAAAACTCAGGTGTTTTGCATATATTCCAGATTTTTTCTGCGCCATTTTCACCATCTGGTATCGGAGCAAGTTATAGCTCAACATTACGCCCCATAATTCTTGCGCTATCATCTCAGGTTTCTTGCTGCGTAGCGTAAAGTGACTATTCAGTAAGGTTTGTTTCATTTCTCGATAACCAAGTTCAATTTCCCACCGATCACTATAGAGGTCAACAATTTCAGCCTTAGGGAAACGCATTGGGTCTGTTAATGAAGTGAGTATATTCACCTCTTTCCCCTTAACCGTTTTTGTGACTAGCCTAACTTCAATGCTCTCTGGTAAATCGTCGAACTTTTTTCTCGCTTGTGCTGTTGCTTTTAGCTTGATGAGTTTGTCTTGACGACCTAGAGAGCGAACAATTTCATATTGCGTGCCTTTTCTCATCGGTTGAAGCCAATGCCTATTTACCCCAGCATGATGCCAACGATTGAGTAAGCCTAGAGAATAGAAGCCTCTATCAAATAACGTCAGTGAGTTATCGGGTGTTGCCTCGATTAAGTCTTCAGCCAACACCATTTCACTAGTACGACAACTATCAAAGGCGCTCCCCATTAATAAATGACTAGTTAACTCCATCAAACACACCATGCGAACCTGAGGGAAGGCCGTGTCACCATACTGATTTTTCCACATGGAGAATGCATGTTGATTTTCAGCAGTATCCGGTGTGCGCCAAATGACACCATCAACACCCAGTAGTGATAGCCCGCACCATGTGGGATGGTTCGCATCAGCATTCCACATTTGCTGACTTTGCTCAAAAACCTGTTTAACGGCATCAGCCCCAAGCCGCTGCCTAGCCTGTACAACCGCGCTGGGCGCAACGAGTTCTTTTTTACCTGGTAAAGCGAGCCCTAATTTACTGACAATACTCCACAGTGGGTCTTCACGATAAAACGACATACAAATGACTGTCCAAACGGCCATCTCAACAGGAAGCCTTCTTTTCCTTATCGTCGCGACACCTGCGGTTTCTGCGCATTGTTTGATAAACTCAGGGCATAAAAAATCACTCAGTTGACCTAAGCCTTCTGAATTGGGTGCGTAGCTATTGGCTAGAGAAAGTGCGGTAGTGAGTTGCAAAATAAAAGGCTCCTGAATAAATTCAGAAGCCTTTATAAACTAACCAGAAGATCGGTCAATGGATCGTTAAATATTTCTTAACTGATCGGCATTA
>NZ_JADYWS010000072.1:0-1427 GCF_015864715.1 Pseudoalteromonas sp. NZS71
TAATGCAGATCGTTTAAGCTAATTGAACGATCTTTCAAAGGGCTCATAATAGGCTACAACAGAAGTTGTGGCCTATTTTTATGTCTGAATTTATTAAAGAATTACACCTTACGACTGAGTTTTGCCAAGATCGTGATATTGATTCGTTCACTAAGCACATTCCCCTTGAGTGGATTGAAGAAGCTGTTACCCAAACAGGAAGAGCCTCTGTACGCAAACGACGCTTCCCCGCCGAACAAGCCGCTTGGCTTGTGTTAGGAATTGGTTTATTAAGAAACCGCTCAATATCTGAAGTCTGTGACAAACTAGAGCTCGCTTTTCCTGACGCTAAAGGAGAGCTTCCACCATTGGCGACCAGCAGTATTATAAAAGGGAAAGAAAAGCTAGGCGCAGCGCCTATGAAACACCTTTTTAAACATACAGCAACGCAGTGGGAGCAGTCGCAAACTTTTGATGACGTGTGTGGTTTAAAGCTGCTAAGCGTTGACGGTACACAATTTAAAACCCAAGATACGCCGAGTAACCGTCATTTTGGCTATGCTCAATCGACAACGAACTTCCCCTCAGTACTTGCTGTAACCTTGATGTCGACAAGAACGCATTTAATATCCGATGCAGCGTTTGGCCCCATTACTCAAAGTGAAATTCATTATGCTCAACAGCTTGTTGGCTCAGCACCTGAACATTCACTAACTCTATTTGATAGAGGTTTCTTTTCGGCTGAACTATTCACGAGCTGGCAAGGTGTTAGCGAAAATCATCATTGGCTTACGCCCATCAAAAGTAAAATGCGCTATGAAATAACGGAATCATTTAGCGATTACGACCACTTAATAACAATGCCTATTTCGCCACAAGCTAAAAAATCAGCCCCTTACCTAGGTGATACATGGCAAGCAAGGCTTATTCAAATTCCGACACCTAAAGGTGAAATAAAAGGATTCATCACCTCATGCGCCTGTCCAGAAAAGTACCCGCTGAAAGCGCTACTCGATGTTTATTGGCAACGATGGGAAATAGAGCGAGGATATGGTGAGCTCAAGCAATATCAATTATCTAATAAGCCAGCGCTACGGAGCTTGAAACAGGAAGGTATTTATCAAGAGCTCTGGGGTATTCTGACGTCATACAATATCGTGAGACTTGAAATGGCAGAGATGGCTAAAGCCCATAAAGTGGAGCCATTACGCATCAGTTTCATAAACGCATTATACCTAATACAAGACGAGTTTTTATGGTGCTCAGGTCGAAGCCCCGGGACAATCCCTAAAAAGCTAAAAGAACTACGTGAAAACGGTAAACGGCTAATATTACCGGAGAAAAGAAAGCGAAAAGCTTATCCGCGAACGGTGCTCGCAAAGACACAAAAATATCCAGTTAGGTATAAACGAAAAAACACCACTCGTTCTTAAACGAGTGGTGTTAAC
>NZ_JADYWS010000073.1:0-1410 GCF_015864715.1 Pseudoalteromonas sp. NZS71
ATGTCATAGGTAAGATCTTAAGAAATTGAGTTGAAGCTCAATTCATGATCAAATGGTTGTTACCACACAAACCACAGAATCAAGAAAAGAGCTTCAAATGAATGCTAACATTTTTATTAATAAGTTAAAAAGTATCCTAAGTGAAAAAAAACTGAACCGACTTGGTAAACAAGTAGCATTTACTAAAAGAGAAAGAAATATTACCGCATTTCATATGGTTGTTAGTCTTGTTGCTGCGCTTGGGGATAAAAAAACGATCTATTTATCCGAAATATTAAGAGTTTATAATCAGCTAACAGGGCAGTCTATTAAGTATAAGCCTTTTCATAACCAGTTAGTTAAACCTGAACTAGCTGAACTAATGCGAGAGGTAACAAATAGAGTTTTTAATTGTTGGATAAATGATGCGCTTAAGTACACGAAAAAAGATTTGTTCAAGTTTGAGAATATTTTAATTCAGGACGGTAGCTCTATTATGCTTCATCGTTCTTTAAAAGATGTTTTTCCTGGGCGATTTTCAAATACGTGTCCAGCAGCGATTGAATTGCATGCTACTTTAAATTTAACGCAAGGTTGCTTTGAAAAAGCAGGTATAACACCAGACAGTTATTCTGAACGTGAAGAACTTCCAACATTTAAAGAGTTGAAAGGACAGTTGTTACTTGCTGATAGAGGGTATTATTCAGGTAGTTATATTCATGAATTAGATAAAGCAGGAGGATTTTACGTATTAAGAGCTAAGGGGTTAAAAGCAGTCAGAGTACATAATGCTTTTAAGCAAAATGGACAGGAATTAACAGGAAGTCATTCCCCAAAGTTATGTGAATTGCTCCCCGAATTACCTAAAAATGATCTTATTGATATGAATGTTAGCATAAAAAACAAGCTAACAAGAGTCGTTGGGTATTGGTCAAAAAAAGAAAAACAATATACATTTTTAGTCACTAATTTATCTATTGATGAATTTACAGCGACTGAAATAGGCAAATTATATAGGTTACGCTGGCAGGTTGAATTACTTTTTAAGGAGTGTAAGTCTTATAATAATTTACGCGGCTTTCAAACATCAAACGCAACCTTACAAGAGGCGCTAATTTATGTAAGTTTAATAGTAACCATGCTTAAAAGGTTTTTAACTGGCTGTATTGAAAAGATATTCAAAACTGAAATGTCTACAATGACAGTAGCAAAAACAACGGGTGTTTGGTGGATTGGCATATTAACAGCGATTATTAGGAAGCATAGGAAAGGATTGTTAAATGCAGTTAATGGAGCATTTGACTTTCTGAGGAAAAATGCTGCTAGGGCACACCCCAAACGCGATCGAAAAACAGGAGTATTTCAGTATGGGGTAGAGCCAAATTTTTAAGGCTGTACTTAATGTTTTTCTTAAGTACCTACCTATGACAT